>NZ_JBGTYY010000002.1:0-191230 GCF_041807705.1 Mannheimia kashgarensis | reverse complement strand
AGAGGGTTGTTAGAATAAAACATGAGAGTTTCCTTTTTGTTTAGATTGATTTTTGACACTCATATTCTAAACGGGAAACTCTCACTTTTTAGAGTGAATTGTCAGATCAAGTCTAATCTTCTACACTTTATGGAGAAAATCATAAATCCATTAATGAAAGAAGTTCATTATCTTTACGATCAACGTAATGGTCAGATTGGATTTTACGGATAGTTCTTGATTTACCACGAATTAATAGGGTTTCTGTGCTGGCAATATTGCCTCTACGCTTAATGCCTTTTAATAAATCCCCCGATGTAATACCCGTTGCGACAAAAACGAGATTATCATCACGCACTAAATCTTCTAATTTCAGCACCGTATTAATCGGTACGTTCATCTCTTTACAGCGAGAAAGCTCTTTTTCTGTTGCAGTTAAGTGCTCAGGAGTATTTCCTTTCACCTGGTTGCGAGGAATTAAACGAGCATTCATATCACCACCTAAAGCACGGATTGCCGCACCTGCTACAACACCTTCAGGTGCGCCACCAATACCATAAAGCAGATCTAATTCGCCATCAGGTAAACAGCATTGCACTGCAGCTGCCACATCGCCATCAGGAATTGCAATTACCCTTACCCCGAGTTTTTGCACATCAGCAATAATTTGCTCGTGGCGAGGTTTTGCTAAAATAGCAATAGTTAATTGAGAAAGTAATTTGCCTTTTTTAGAAGCAACACGGCGAAGATTTTGTTCAAGCGGGAGGTTTAAATCGATCATTCCTTTGCATTCAGGGCCTACTACCAGCTTTTCCATATACATATCAGGTGCTTTTAAGAATGTATCTTTACCACCTGCTGCAAGAACAGAAAGTGCATTTGCTTGCCCCATTGCTGTAATGCGTGTACCGTCAATCGGATCAACTGCAATGGCAATTTCATCGTCTTCCAAACGAGACAAACCGATTTTTTCCCCAATATAGAGCATAGGAGCTTCATCAATTTCCCCTTCTCCGATAACAACTTCACCACGAATTTCCATTTGGTTAAGCATAAAGCGCATTGCCTTAACAGCCGCTTCATCAGCCGCATTTTTATCACCACGCCCGAGCCAAGAATACGCCGCAAGTGCAGCCGCTTCTGTTACACGAGAAAATTCAAAAGAGAGATTTCGTTTCATTTTTATTCCTTAGTTTCTTGAAAGAAAAACTTTAAAAGAAGTGAGATTACATTTTAGCAGTAACTGAAAAATTACGTTACTAAAAAATCACCATTTGAATAAAAATTCATAAATAACCAAACTTTTTTATAAAAATAAAGTCTGATTTAGAGTATAATCTTTATAAGTTTTACAATCATTTAGAGGGAATTTATTATGTCATTATCGGTTTTAGACCAATTAGAAGAAAAAATTAAACAAGCTGTTGAAACAATCCAATTACTTCAATTAGAAGTTGAAGAGCTAAAAGGTAAAAATGATACAGCTAAACAAGAAAATGAAACTTTACGCAACGAATACGAGCAGTTAAAAGCGGAACAACAAAATTTCCAAGATCGTTTACGTTCACTTTTAGGTCAAATCGACAACGTTTAATCCTTAAGCTAAAAACGGCTAAATTATTAGCCGTTTTTTTATTGTTCTATATTATGGCAAAGCTCTATTTTTACTACTCTTCAATGAATGCAGGGAAATCAACCACCCTGCTTCAATCTTCTCACAATTACCAAGAACGCGGAATGAATACGCTCGTTTATACTGCAGCGATTGATGATAGATTTGGCGTTGGCAAAGTTAGTTCTCGTATTGGTATTTCACAAGAAGCTAAATTATTCAATGCAGAAACCGATTTATTCAAGGAAATTAAAGCATTAAATTCACAAGAAACGTTACACTGTATCTTAATTGATGAAGCTCAGTTTTTAACAAAAACTCAGGTTTACCAATTAACCGATGTAGTAGATAAATTAAAAATTCCTGTCCTTTGTTATGGATTAAGAACCGATTTCCAATCAGAACTGTTTGAAGGAAGCAAATATCTATTAGCTTGGGCTGATGAATTGGAAGAGCTAAAAACTATCTGTGATTGTGGCAGAAAAGCGCATTTTGTTGTCCGCCTTAATGAAAAAGGTGACGCAATTAAAGATGGCGAGCAAATCCAAATTGGTGGTAATGATAAATATCTCTCTGTTTGTCGCTATCACTACAAAGAAAAGCTAGGAAAGCTATAATATTTATGTAGAGGCTAATTGCAATTAGCCTCTATAAATACGAACAATGCAAGCGGTTAAATTTCTCTAAAAATTTGCAAAAAATTGAAGAAATTTAACCGCTTGTTTATTTTAATTATCTACTCGCAAACCTAATCTGCTCACTCATCTGTCGCATTGCGGTGGAAGTTTCTGCAAACCAGTGTTGGTAAGAGGCACAGAGGTAGTTATGCTTTTCGCCCTCTGCCTGCGGAATGATGCGATGTTTCGGGCAGCCGCCGTGACAGAGAATGCGAAATTTGCAGGATTTGCAAAGTTCGGAGAGTTTATCCCGCTTGTTGTTGCCGAATTGAAGTTGTTGGGGCGATAAGACAATGTCCGCCATTGATTGCTGATTCAGGTTGCCGACTTTGTAATCGGGATAGACAAAATGGTCGCAACTATACACATCGCCACAGGATTCTACCACTAGCGATTGCCCACAAGTCGGGCGGAAAACGCAGTTGTTGGACGGATAGCCGAGCCACTGCCCGAGTAGGTTGTCGAACTCAATCACAAAGATTTGCCCCCTATCGGGTAGCCATTCATTAAACACATCAACTAAGAATTTGCCGTAGCCGTGTGGAGGCACGGAGAATGGTTGCAGTTTGCCGTGATTATGCTCCACCACTGGAATGAACTGCATATAACGACTGCCGAGCTGTTTGAGGGCGTGATAGGTCTCTTTGCCGAGCTGCCAGTTGCGGTCATTCACCACCGTCAGTGTGTTAAATGCTACGCCAAATTCATTCAATAATTCGACAGCACTTTTGACTTTTTCATAGGTTGGCTTGCCGTTTACCGAAATGCGGTATCGGTCGTGAATATCACTGAGCCCGTCTATGGATAAGCCAATCAGGAACTGATTTTCTTTGAAAAAGGCTGCCCATTGGCGGTTCAGAGCAATGCCGTTGGTTTGCATTGCATTGCTGATGGTTTTGCCGTTTGCATATTTTTGCTGAAATTTGGCCGCTTGTTTATAGAAATCCAGCCCAAGCAAAGTCGGCTCGCCACCCTGCCAGACAAATTCCACCCGATGATGTTGGCTTGATTGAATGTAGTTGCGAACATAATTCTCCAAAGTCGCTTCGCTCATAAATTGCGTTTTTTCTTTGGGAATGGAATGCTTTTTTTCTAAATAGAAACAGTACTCGCACTTGATATTACAGTGAAAGCTACTCGGTTTTGCCATCAGGTGAAAGGGGGCGGTGTTCATTCATCTCCTTCTGCATTTTTGTAGGGACGTATGTCATACGTCCCTACCAATGATTATATCTCATCAATAATCCGCCATACCCAGTTTTCCAATGGGTCGTTTAGGCGTTTCATCTCTTGACGCATCTCTTCCAACAGCTCTTTTTTGATTGCTTTGTAAGCCTCATCATAGAAGAGGTTGTGCATCTCTTCCGGATCTTTGCGGACATCGTACAGCTCGCAACGGTCGGTGGCGTTGAAGACTAATTTGTAATCCTTACGCCGCCACATTCGCTGTTCGAAATAGACGAAATGCCCCGCTAACTGGCATAGCAAGCCTTTACGGTCGTTTTCTCGGCTTTCACGGGTAATCGGCAGGATACTTTCGCCCTGAAATGCCTCAGGCACAGGCTGATTTGCCACATCATACACGGTGGAAGTGAGGTCGTGAAGATAGACCAGGTTATCATCAACTTCATTCACCCGTTTCGATTGCGGATCTTTGATAATCAGCGGAATGTTGTAGGTCGTTTCAAACATAAATTCGCCTTTCTCAATCATTCGGTGAGCCCCCATCGCATCGCCGTGATCGGCGGTCGCCACAAGGAAAGTGTTATCGTAGAGGTTGTTTTCCTCTAAGAAACGGAACAGCTCGCCAATCGCATCATCAATTAAAGTGATGTAGCCCCAGAATTTAGAAATCACCTCTTTCCATCGCTCTTCGCCCGCTTCCCACATTCCCCACATTTGCGAAATGGTGCGGTAGTGGTTCGGCTTGCCTTCCAGCGGTTTGAAGAAACTTTCGTCCAGCACCACTTGATTTGGATCGTACATTGAGTAATACGGCTCAGGCACGACACACGGGGTATGCGGCCCCCAGAAGTTGATCCACGCAAAGAACGGTTTATTTTCGTTTAAGGACGATTGAATGTATTTTTTCGCCTCATCAATGATAAACCACTCAATCGCCTGCTCTCTGGTTCCCGATAGCAAGCCACACAGCTCTTGTACTTGCAAATGCGGGTTATCACCGAAGTAGGCTCGGCTCACTTCTGGGGCATCGTAGCCTTTTTCCGCCAGCCACTCTTTGTAGCGGTTGGAGTGTGTCGGTGGTTGGTTGAAGACCAGATTTTTAAACACTTGGCTGCCCGGGTAGCCGTAGCCGTCAAAGTTATGTCCAGCAATGCCGTAATCTTCCGGCACGGATTTAGTGCCGACATGCCATTTGCCGATCACAAACGAGTTATAGCCCTCAACACCTGCAATGTTCGGATTGTTTTGTGGAATTTCCCCAATCCCGCCCTTTTCCCCGTTTTTGATAATCCCGTGACTGGACGGCATTAAGCCAGTGAAAAGTGAGGTACGAGCCGGCCCGCAAACAGAAGCAGGGGTGAAAGCGTTGTTGAAACGGATCCCGTCTTTCGCTAAACGGTCGAGGTTCGGCGTTTTCACCACTTGATGACCGTAAGTCCCTAGCATATCTTTGCGGACCTGGTCGAGAAGAATGTAGATGATGTTGTTCATAGATGACCTCTTTTTATGAAGTGTGTAGCTGATAGCTTATGAACCAGTGATCAAACTCCCCTCTTTAGCAAAGTAGGGGGGCAGGCTCTTTCTTAATATTCGTAGGGGCGGGTCCTGTGCCCGCCCCTACACACAATCATTATTTATTTAGAATTTGACAACCCCTGCTTTGCTAAGAAAGGGGGATCAGATCACTAAAAATAGTAATAAGGTAGGGTGTTCCCCTACCTTTCTTATTTAGGCCTTTTTCCCTTTCGCTCTTGCAAAAAAGAAGGCAATAATCACCGCTTGTACTACCGCATAGACGGTCAATACGGTGCTTGGGCGGCCCTCGAGTGAGGCTAAACCCAGTGGTGAGAGTAACGCATAGATACAGATTAAGCCCCACGCGATAGACGCAACCGCTAACGGTGCGTGTTCCCACGCAGTTAAATCCATATTCGCGTGATTGGTTTTGTTATCTTCATACGGAGTTGCTCTTCTTAAGAATGTGCCTAAGACTAACATCAAAATCACATCAAACAGGAACAGGCCACCTTGCACATACACGAAGTTGATTTTAACATCAAACACCCAAACGATTGAGAAGTAAAGGATAACGTGTACTAATAGAGCGATACGAGCTGCTAAGCCAGAGACGGTTTTGTTGAATAAGCCGACCGCAAACAGTGCCACGATAGGAATGTTCACAAAACCCGCAAAGCGTTTGGTTAAGAGGAAGATACCGTCTGTACCGAACATCAGTAACGGGCCACAGATCATCGTAATCACCGCCATCACCGCAGAGACTTTTTTCGCATAGCTAATCAGCTCGCCATCGCTGAACTGTTTTTTGCTGATAGACGGCAGTAAGTCTTTACAGTAGATCGTTGCGGCTGAGTTTAAGAATGAGTTGAAGGTACTTAAAATCGCCCCGAACAGTGCGGCAATAAAGAAGCCTTGTAACCAAGTTGGGAAGGTTTTATTGACTAATTCAGGGTAAGAGACATCAATTGGTTTTAAGCCTTCACCTAAAATGTGGAAGCTCAATAAGCCCGGTAAGTTTAGGATTAACGGCAAGAATAACAGGAATAATGCCGCAATTAAGATACCTTTTTGACCTGCTTTTAAATCTCTTGCACCCAATGCCCGTTGGACAATCGCTTGGTTGGTTGTCCAATAGAAGAAGTGAACGACCATAATACCCGTGAAGATAGTCGGCCACGGCACAGCATCGCCCGATGCCCCCACCGCATTCCATTTTTCCACATGGGTAGTGGTAATGGTTTTAAACCCTTCCGCCATACTGCCATCACCTAAGTGGATTAAAGCAAATACAGGTACAAGTAACGCCCCGATCACTAACAGCACCGCATTCCAAGTATCAGACACGGCAACCGCTTTTAAGCCACCGAAGATCGCATAAATCGCCCCGATGATACCAATCGCAACCACGGTATAAGTAATCGCTTCACCGTAGCTTAAACCGAAGTTGGCTTCTAAGCTGAAAATTTTGTTAAAGGCAATCGCACCGGTATAAAGTGCGGTCGGAATCACGATAAAAAGATAGAACACCAAGAACAGACCGGACATAATCAAACGAGTTTGGCGGTCGAAACGGTTTTCAAAAAATTCCGGAATGGTGGTGTAACCGTTACGGATATATTTTGGTAACAGATACAACGCCAAGAAACAGAGCGGAATCGCCGCCGGTACTGTCCACGCAATGATGGAGAAGTTACCTGCATAAGAGTTCGCATTTACCCCGATTAACTGTTCGGTGGAGAGCGAAGTTAAGACCATTGAACAACCGATCACGACTGCACTTAATCCACGCCCTGCCAAGAAGTAGCCTTTGGAGGTGGAAAGATCGTCATTGCGGGTTTTCAACCACGAGATATACCCGATCAATGCGGTAACAGCAAGAAAGCTAATTATTGTTAATAACATACATCACCTCAATAAGATTGATATAGACTAATATCCCATTAGAGACAGCAATAGCATAAATCTTCTTTTGAACTATAGAATATGATTTTTGTCATAGTTCAGATGTGATAATGATCACAGTATCAAAAAAATCCGCTTTTTTTAGCGGATTTTTTTCAATTCTCGTCTTGCCCGTATCGCAGTTTCTGTTTCACAGCCTGCAAATTCAGCAATCTCACTGTTTGTCCAACGGTAGTTTGGGTAGTGGTGATGTAAGTAATGAATACTGCTGAATACTCTCTCTTGTGTCTTTTGATACGCAACCATAGAAAGACGGTGTTCAGCATCTTGTAACTCAGTTGAGAGCTGTTTAAGTAATGAGGTAATAAGTGTCGTATTTTCTAACCAAAATTCGGTGAAATTTGATGGTGTAATTCTAATGACTTCAGCAGATTGTAATACTCTCGCTGAACAATGGTAAGTATGGTCGCCAAAAAACGTTCGAAAGCCAAAATAATCTTGGGCTTTATAGATACGTACTAGGCTTTCTTTTCCATTTTCAAGCATATGATATAAACCAATCAACCCACTTTTTAAAAAATAAAACTCCTTCGCTTGGTGACCTTGAGCGTAGATCATTTCCCCTTTTTCTAAATCAGATATAACAGATAATTGGCAAGACAATAACTGTTCTGGTATTGGAAAGTTATCCATTGAGTATCCTTATTATTCTATTTTTATCCCAATATGATTGCGATCATAACCCTGTATCAAAAAAATCAGCATACTAGCTCCAATTTTTAAGGAGACAAATTATGACAATCACAACCGTAATTATTTTGATCGTTTGTGGTGCTGTAGTCAATATCATTTCCGCATTATTAGGCATAGGCGGAGGGGTGTTAATGGTGCCGATTTTACGTTCTTTATTTCCTGAATTACCAATACAAGTTGTCGCCGCTTGTTCACTCACGATTGTAATGGGGACAGCAACCATCAATTTAATGCTATTCCAACGCCAGTACATACAAATTAGCAAAAAAAACATATTGTTATGGTCATTAGGAATGATGGTAGGTGTTCAAGTTGGATTTGAACTAAGTTTTCTCTTCTCTGATAATATGATCATTGCGATCTTTATCTTCACATTATTAACCCTCTCATACAAAACCCTTTTCCTTAAGCCCAAACCAAACAAATTCCGCCTCTATGCTTATAAAGAAACAATATGCAATATAGCAGGCTGTGGATTAGGCGGCTTAATTGCCGGTATTACCGGCATTGGCGGGGGATCAATTATGGCACCGCTCGTGGCTCAAATCCGCTCAGTTACGCCTAAACAAGTTGCTGTTTATACAAATTATATGATGGTTATTGGTGGGATTGGGAATTTATACGGCTACTTATCACGCCCATTTGCATTAATAGATTCGCCGCTCTCAACTTGGCAAACAGGCTATGTGAATTTTGCGATTGTCGGCATTGTAGTGGTAAGCTCGCTCTGTACCGTCTATTTCTCAATGAAATTACGTAATCTGATTAGTGCTGAACTCACCACTAAATTACTTGGGATTGTGCTATTTTCTATCGCTTGTTATATGGGCATATTACAATTCTTTTTTATGGGGTAGCTTCTCCCACGTTACTTCATTTCTGAGATAAACAGGTTCAATTTCAAGAGCAGACTGAACATTGCCTTTTGCAATTTCTGCCTGTGCAATGGATAACATATATCGACTTGAAGGTAAGGTAATTTCACTGACTACAAGCGGTAGATTTTGTTCAGAAAATTGCGAATAAGCTGCCCAACCTGTGCCGACTACAACCGTCTTTTCACTTACTTGGAATTGTTGAATTGCCTTTTCAGGCGAACAGACTTGTTCGGCAACTATTTCATTCCACTCATTGCCATTTCTGGAAAATTGAGCAAAATAAACTTCATTCATTCGGGCATCAATTAATGCAATGATGTTTTCTGCACCGAGTTTTTGGTAGGCTTCTTCTGCCATTGCTTTCAGATTAGAAATTGCGATTAAAGGTAGGTTTGCCCCCATTGCTAAGCCTTGAGCAACGCTCACGCCAACCCTTACTCCTGTAAAACTGCCCGGCCCACGTCCGAATACCAAATAATCAATATCTTTGATTTGAATTTTTGCTTGCGTGAGAAGCTCATCAATCATTGGTAAAATACGTTGTGTATGGGAGCGAGGGCTGATTTCATCAAGAGTGGAAATTTTTCCATTATTGAGTAAAGCAACCGAACAGGCTTCTGTTGCAGTATCTAAGGCAAGAATTGTTGTCATAATCTCTCTAAAAAATAAAAGGCATACGTTTAGACGTACGCCATTATATAAAAATTCGCTTAAAATTGAAATTTTACGGACGATTTTTACGGCGTTGTTCCACCGCTTCGGCTAAAGCAAATAGTGCTTTTTCGCTATCTTCCCAGCCTATACAACCGTCGGTAATGCTTTGTCCATAAACTAAGGCTTCTAACCCTTTGCCTTCAATTAAATCTTGACGACCTTCAACTAAATGGCTTTCAATCATCACACCCGAAATGCATTCTGAACCACCTGCAATTTGTTTACAAATATCTTCACAAACATCCATTTGACGTTTAAATTGTTTTTGGCTGTTAGCGTGACTAAAATCAACCATAACGTGTGGGCGACCGCCTGATTTTTCGATTGCGGTACAGGCTTCTTGAATTGAAGCTGCATCGTAGTTAGTGCATTTATCGCCACCACGCAAAATAATATGGCAATCTGGATTACCTGCAGTAGTTACAATAGCAGAATGACCGAATTTGGTAACCGATAAGAAATGGTGTGGCGATTTTGCTGAAGAAATTGCATCTAATGCAATTTTTACACCGCCATTTGTGCCGTTTTTAAAGCCAACTGCACAAGATAAACCTGAAGCAAGCTCACGGTGCACTTGTGATTCAGTCGTTCTTGCGCCAATAGCTCCCCAGCTCATAAAATCTGCCATATATTGTGGTGTGATCATATCTAAAAATTCGCCTGCCGTTGGTACAGTCAGATCATTAATATCTGATAATACTTTACGGGCAATACGCAAGCCATCATTTAACGCATAGGTTTCATTTAAGTATGGATCGTTAATTAACCCTTTCCAGCCCACCGTTGTGCGTGGTTTTTCGAAATAGACACGCATTACCACTTCTAAATTTTGGTTAATTTTAGGGTTTGCACGCATTTCTTTAATTTTCTGTGCATATTCCAATGCCGCATTAGGATCGTGGATTGAGCAAGGCCCAATTACCACTAACAAACGATCATCAGCCCCGTGTAAAATTTTATGGATTTCTTTACGTGTTTTCGCAACCGTTTCTGCTGCCACATCGCTCGCAGGATAACGCTCTAATAATGCAACTGGAGGTAATAATTCTTCAATATTTGTGATTCTAACATCATCATTTTTAGTATCTGTATAAGCCATTTTTCACTCTCTGAATAAAAAATAAAGTTGTACTATTATAATAGTACAATAATAAGAAGATTTCAAATAATTTAATTCACTTTTAATTAAAAGTATTACAAACTGACGGATTACCTGCTGTTAAGCCCTTTTTGAACCACTCTAAACGCTGAGCTGATGAGCCGTGGGTAAAACTGTCTGGTACAACATAACCTCGACTTTGTTGTTGTAATCTATCATCGCCTACTGCTTGAGCCGCATTAAAAGCATCTTCAATATCACGTTGCTCTAATCTGTTTTGTTGAGCAAGTTGATAACCCCAAACGCCGGCAAAGCAGTCTGCTTGTAATTCCACATTCACCGAAATTTGATTTGCCGCCGCTTTAGATTTCGCTCTCATCTGTTCGCGTTGGGTTTTGTTTGTAATGCCTAATAAATTCTGAACATGGTGACCTACTTCGTGAGCAATCACATAAGAGAATGCAAATTCGCCCGATGCTCTTAATCTTTTACGCATATCATCATAGAATGATAAATCGATATAGACTTTTTGATCCACGGGGCAATAGAAAGGTCCCATTGCCGATTGACCTGTACCACAAGCCGTTTGAGTTGCACCACGATAAAGCACTAAGGTAGGCTCTTTATAAATTAGACCATTTTGTTTGAAATAAGCACTCCAAATATCTTCTGTGCTGGCTAACACTTTAGAAGATAAATCTTCTAAATGTGCTTCTTCGGAACTTTCCAATTTTGAAGAGGCTTGTTGATAACTTTCCTGACCGCCCATTAAACCGCTTAAATCCACGCCATAATAAGCCCCAACTAGCACGATGATAAAGGTAAGAATACCCCCTTTACCTCGCCCAACAGAAATTCTTCCTGAGCTACTTGCACGTCTGTCTTCCACGTTTTTACTACGTCTTAACCCACCTAATTTCATAATTATCTCCAATCCATAAATGAAATTATGGTTGATTTTAGCTCAAAGACTCCCTTTATACTACGATTAATTTAGCCCAAATAAAAATAAGCGGTTAGATTTTTCTCAAAATTTGCAAAATTCCAATAAAATCTAACCGCTTGGTTATATAGCTATTAAAGCTTACCTTGCANAAAATTTGCAAAATTCCAATAAAATCTAACCGCTTGGTTATATAGCTATTAAAGCTTACCTTGCAAGCACTTCTCGTTTTCCACCTTTGCCTGGTTCGGATACAATGCCTTGTGCTTCCATTTGATCCACAATTCTCGCAGCCCGATTAAACCCGAGTGAGAAGCGACGTTGAATATTACTGATAGAAACAGAACCTGTTTCAACTACATATTCGACTACCTCATCAAATAGCGGATCTAAATCGCCTCCTGCATTCTCATTTTTACCATTATTATCTTCTGATTTAGACTCAACAATGCTATCCAGATAGTTAGGTTTTCCTCTTGCTCGCCAGTTGTCCGCCACACGTTGCACTTCTTCATCTTTCATAAACGCACCGTGCACACGAATAATATCAGGGCTGCCTGCTCCAGAGTACAACATATCGCCTCGCCCTAATAAGGCTTCCGCACCACCAGAATCTAAAATCGTTCTTGAGTCGATTTGGCTCGCCACCGTAAAGGCAATTCGGCTTGGGATATTCGCCTTAATTACCCCTGTAATAACGTCAGTTGATGGGCGTTGTGTCGCAAGAATTAAGTGAATACCCACCGCCCTTGCTTTTTGGGCAATTCGCATAATGTACTCTTCTACTTCTTTGCCGGCAGACATCATTAAATCCGCAAACTCATCCACAATTAACACAATATAGCTTAATTTTTGTAGTGGCGGTGGTAAGCTATCCATTGAGTCACCCGGTCGCCACGTTGGATCAGGAATCGGTAAATTCATTGCCGCTGCTTGGTCAATTTTCGCATTGTAGCCTTCAATATTACGCACCTGTAAATGGCTGACTAAAATATAACGGCGTTCCATTTCTTCCACCGCCCAGCGTAACGCATTGGCTGCCTTTTTCATATCGGTTACCACAGGCGTTAATAGGTGCGGAATATCATTGTAAATAGAAAGTTCCACCACTTTCGGGTCAATCATAATAAAGCGAACTTGCTCTGGTGTAAGTTTGAATAACAAGCTTAAAATCATTGTATTCACACCAACCGATTTACCACCACCTGTTTGCCCTGCTACTAATAAGTGTGGCATTTTCGCCATATCCACCACAACCGGCTCACCACTAATATCTTTACCTAACGCCATCGGCAAGGTTGCGGTGGTATTACGGAATTCATCGCTATCTAATACATCACGCAACCACACAGTTTCACGCTGTTTGTTTGGGGTTTCAATTCCCATATAAGGCTTATTTGGGATAACTTCGGTAATACGAATTGCCTTAAACATTAAACCACGAGCAATATCACTCGCAAGATTAGTAATTTTTGAAGCTTTAACTCCCGCTGCAGGTTGAATTTCATAGCGAGTAACTACAGGACCGACTAATACATCTTCAACTGTCGCCTTCACTCCAAAATTGGCTAATTCCGCCTCTAAACGCACGGAAGTATCACGAATTTCTTGCTCGGTAATTTGCTGTATTTGCACAGGCGCTTTATCTAACAAATCTAATGTTGGCAATGGGGTTGTTGGTTTCTCAGTAGTTACTTTTCGTTGTAACAGTGGGTGAATTAAAGTATCACCATAACCTTTCGGGTAATTTGGCTGTTCCGTAACCTCTTTCATTGCTTTCGGTGGTGCTACCATAAATTCAGGCGTAATTTCACGTACATCATCAATTTCTTCTTCAACCTCTTCCTCAATGCTATTTTCCAGTTGGATTTGAGGCGTGATTACGTCGTTTTGAATTGTCTCGGTAAATGATGTTGTAGCCTCAACCGCATTTTCAATTGCGGTATTTAAACGAATTGTCGGCATTTGCACTTCATTTGTTTGAATATACTGCGAGCGATAATCCAATTCTTCAGATTCAACTTGTTCAATAATCTCACCAGTAGATTCAAGTTGAGTATTGATATTAATGGTTGGGAGTGTTAAGTCTTGCTCAATATCATACATTTCACTACTATTTGTTTCAGTAGTAGATTGTCTTAAACCGCTAATATTTGGGCGTTTGAATGCTGAGATATCGGTAAATTGCGGCTGTTTTTCCTCCTCAACCTCAGCAGCTGTTTCTTGTTCAACTGAAAGCGGTTGATTTTGCTCCGAATCTTGCAAATTGTACGAGGCTTCATCAGACTTACGATCGTCTGTTTTTGCCATCAACCAATCATAGAACTGCAATAAAATCGGTAAGAGTGATTGAGCTGAACAGAAATATAAACCTGCAACAGTACAAATCATCGCAATCAATAACGCACCAAACTGACCTATCGCTTCAGAAAGTACAGATTGCCAAATTCCGCCAATAAACCCACCAGAAAGATAGTAAGCTGTGTTTGAGAAAAGCACGCTAAATAAGCCTGAAAGTCCAACCATCAGTAAGATAAAACTAATTAAGCGAAAACAAAAAGTTTTCCATTTCATCTCAGAGCTTAGCCCCATTCCTAACACATAAATTGATGAAATGATTAATGTAAAAGGGACTAACACGGTCACTTTCCCAAACATAGCATAAAGCATATCAATGCTCCAAGCACCAAAACCACCTGCTTTATTTAAGGTTTTTTGTGTAAGCGTGCTTGCTGCTGTCCACGCATTATCTAACGGGCTATAACTTGCCCACGCAACTAACAAATAAATACCAAATAGACAGGCTAATAGAAGCACGAATTTAATTAACGTCTCTTTACCCTTTAAATGTGGTTTGAGTTGTTCTAACACTCAATTCTCCTTACTTTAACAACAAATAGTTAGTTTGTTTCACTTCTTCCATTACCACATAGGTTCGAGTGTCATTCACACCGGGTAAACGTAATAAGGTTGTACCCAGTAATTTACGATATGCTGCCATATCTGCCACACGGGTTTTTAATAGATAATCGAAATCCCCCGATACTAAATGACATTCTTGAATTTCGTCTAACTGCTGGATTGCTTTATTAAATTCCTCAAATACATCTGGCTTACCTCGGACAAGGGTAATTTCCACGATAACCAATAAAGGGGCATCTAACAATTCTGGGTTTAATAAAGCTTTGTAACCTGTAATCACATTATTTTTTTCAAGGCGTTTAACTCGCTCTAAACAAGGCGTTGGCGAGAGTCCTACTCGTTTTGATAACTCAATATTTGAGATTTTTCCGTTACGCTGTAGCTCATTTAAGATTTTTAAATCAATAGCATCTAGTGCTTTAGGTAGTTTTTTATGTTCCATATTTACTCCTTTTTAGACAATTATACTGTGCTAAATACAAATAGTCCTAATTAATTTTACAATAAAATCGATAATAATTGTTCGCCGAAGGGCTTACGCCAGCCAATCAACAATTCAGGCATTTTTTCTTGTGGCTTGTCATCAATAAACCATTTAAATAATTGGTTTAATTGGCGTTTGCTGGCAATCAGTTCTGGGGCAAGATCAAGTGGTCGAATTTCAGCTAATTTTTGCAACATCGCTTGCATACTATATTTGTAGCCTTTTTCGTCCACTAACCGCTGAATAAGCATAGGATAATCGTCAGGCTTAACCGATTTTCCTTGCTCAACTAACCAGAGAATTTTTTTGCCGTGAATTCGAACCTCACTTGGGTGCATAAATTCTAATAATTGAGAGGTATGTTTTGGTTGTATCTTGGCAATCTGAAATAAGTTAGCTTCTTTTACCACAAAATTTAACGCCAGATCTCGTTTTTCTGCTTCATCAATCCGCCATTTAGCTAAAACTTGTAAGATAGCTAACTCTTGCTGGTTTAATCGCCACGCATTAGCAATATTTTTGTAGGCTTTGGTTTTATCTTCAACTCGCTTAATTTTAGCTGATATTGCCTCACACTCTTCTTTAACCGCATTTTGCCAGCTGCCCTTTGCTAATTCCTCAGCCAATTTTTCATAAATAGGTAATAGATACCACACATCTGCTGCTGCATACTGTAACTGTTGCTCAGTTAAGGGGCGAGCAAGCCAATCTGTGCGAGAAGCCCCTTTATCCAGTTCAACTTCTAAATAATGGGAAACTAATTTCGCAAAGCCCATTGATATTCCTACTCCCGCAAAACTCGCCATAATTTGCGTATCAAGCATTGGTTCTGGTAATTGTTTGAATTGATGCTCAAAAACTTCTAAGTCTTCACTACAGGCGTGCAACACTTTTATTGTACTTTTGTCTACCAATAATGAGACAAAAGGCGAGAAATCAGAAATCGTCATAGGGTCGATTAAACTAACTTGCTTACCATCATATAACTGAATTAAACCTAATATAGGGTAATAAGTACGGGTGCGGATAAACTCAGTATCAAGAGCTACGATATTTACTTTTTTAGCCTCTTCGCATACTGCCGCCAGTTGTTCGTTTGTTTCCACCCATTTATAACTAATTAACGATGTCATACCTGTTTCCGTAATTTTTTTAAAGCGTAAAATAATTATGTGATCTATCTCTCATTATAAACAAAAAAAGATTGTTATTTTTTTTAGATCAAAAAATAATTGCCGCCATCAAAATGATAAAAGGGATTTTTAAATGTTTTCCGATAACAAAGCCTTACACTTAGGTAAAATTTACTATCTCATCGAGCAATTTGAATTAATTTCAAGAACTGATTTAGCTAAACTCTCTGGCTTAGCTCCAGCTTCTGTTACTAACCTGACTAAAATATTGATAGATAGCCATTTTATTTTAGAAAGAACGGTGCAAAATACCCTAGCACGAGGTCGCCCCTCTGTTGGCTTAGCTGTTTCGAATTTCTTTTGGCAATTATTATGCGTAACAGTTTCACCGCATAAGGTTGAAATTTCGCTTTGTCAATTAAATGGTAAGCAAATCCGCAAGCAAGATTGTACAATCTCGCCTCAAAACTATGCTCAATTAGATGAGTACATTTTGAAGTTTATCGACAATTTCCAGCAAGCTTACACTATCAATAACGAACAGTTACTTGCTGTTTCGGTAAGTGTTGTAGGTAGAATTAATGCGGAAAAAGGGAGCATTATACAATTAGGTAATCATAATATGCTTTGCTATATCACACCTAAACTTGCTTCATTATTTGATTGTCCAATTTTATTAAGTGAACATTTTCAATTGTGGCTATTGGCAGAATCGACAGTGGGCTCTTTGATTAGCCAAAACAATGTCATTTTCATTGAATTAGATGACACTATAAACGTAAGCGTATTATTAAACGGTAATTTATTACATAAACAATCAAAAATGAATGTGGATAATATGCAACTGCCAAAATTTAGCCAATTAAGTGATGAAACCGTTCCTGAGTTGGAAGCGATCGATCGTTATAAACTGATTAATCAAGTCACTTTTCCTGCTATTGTGCAATTAATTGATAAATATTTACCAAATGATTTAGCCACGCCAGAACAAAAAATCAGCTTATTCTGTCAAAAAATTGAGGAAAATCAACCGCTTGCATTAACTATTTTAGAGCATATTACCGACAATTTAGCCTATGCATTAATGAATTTAGTCAATATTTTCTCGAGTGAGAAAATTATGTTCAACTCTCCTCTACTTCGGATAAAAGAGCCGTTGTTTGACCAACTTTCGGCAAAATTACATAAAAATTTATTACAACAAGATCTGAAAATTGATTTAGTAACCAGCCAATATGATTGGAATAGCCCATTAATTGCTTGTTCTGCCATAAAACAAGGAATTTATAACGGAAATTTGATCAAGGACAGTATAAATTAATTTTTTCTTGGTTAAACTACAGAACGTAAATTTTTTGTCAAAGGAATTTGTAATGCCATCATTATTTATTACTGGAACAGATACCAATGTAGGAAAGACAATTGTTACAAGAGCTATTATCCAAATACTTACTGAACAAGGATTTCCTGTAGTTGGCTATAAACCGATTGCATGCGGTGGTGATGATTCATTGCCAACCGAGCCAACTCAATATGATTATGCCGCGGAAGATAATTCCGATGTATTGACGATTTTAGACAGTTGCCCTAAAGAAGTAAGCTATCGTGATATTAACAGCTATACCTTTATTCACTCCAGCACACCTGTCTTTGCTGCACTTGATGCCGTTCATCACATTCAATTAGAAAAATTGAATAGTGATTTGGCTAGGCTAGAAGCTAAATTCCCTAATGTGGTGGTTGAAGGCACTTATGGCTGGCTAACCCCGATCAACAAAGACTACAGCTTTGCTGATTGGGTAATTCAAAATGATATGCCAGTGGTATTAGTGGTGGGAATTAAAGAAGGTTGTGTCAATCACGCTTTGCTGACGGCAAATGAAATTCTACAACGTGGCGGAAAATTAATTGGTTGGATAGCAAATCGAGTTAATCCGGGTTTACGCCATTATCACGAATTAATTGAGTTACTTACGCAAAAAATTAATACTCCATTATTAGGGCAGATCCCTTATATGGGGCAACCGGAACGAAAACAGCTATCCACTTATATTCAAAACCCAGCCCCCTTATTTGACTATTTCAGCAAGTAACACTCAAATTAAAACCCCATTTAAAAAGGCTCTCTTTGAACATTTTTAAATGGGGTTTCATTTTTTCCATAAGCCACATTTTTATGCTTCTCGTGTCTGCGGTAGCTGCCTTTACCTTTACGGTTCTTTTCAACTTTATGTCTAAAAAGCGGATCTGTAACTAATGCTTTTACTGCACTTTCTTTGATTTCACCTCGTTGATGGAGATAGCCATTATTTTGTTTCGTCATACTATTTTCCTCTTCATAAAAAGTAGGCAATATTCTGTCAAATTCATCTGCCGCTGTATATAAAAATTGGGTATAATTGTAAAAATTTCAATGCAAGCTGTCATATTTTCAGATTATTTTGCAAATTCAGAGGTTTTATTATGAAAAAAGAAGAAGTTGGACATCATTTTTTAGCTCGCTTAGGCAAAACTCGTTTACGTCCGGGTGGAAAACTTGCTACGGATTGGTTAATTGGAAGCGGTGATTTTTCGAAAGATAAAAAAGTATTAGAAGTTGCCTGTAATATGGGTACAACCGCTATCCAGTTGGCTAAACAGTTTGAATGCCAAATTATTGGCGTTGATTTAGACGAAGAAGCACTTGAAAAAGCCCGTGAAAACATCAAATATCAAGAAGTTGAGCATTTAGTTCAAGTGCAAAGAGCGAATGCAACAAAACTGCCATTTGAAGATGAAAGTTTTGATATTGTGATTAACGAAGCAATGCTGACAATGCTTCCACAAGAAGCTAAAGAGAAAGCAATTCGTGAATATCTCCGAGTGTTAAAACCAAACGGTTTTTTACTTACACACGATATTATGCTCAACACCGACAATGCCGATGAATTATTAGCGGAACTGCGTAATGCGATTAATATTACGGTATCGCCACTTACAAAGCCAGATTGGAAAGCACTATTCCATCATTGTGGTTTTAGAAATGTAGAAACTTTTTCAGGTGAGATGTCATTGCTCTCTCCGAAAGGGTTAATTTACGATGAAGGTGTGTTAGGGGCAATGAAAATCGTAGGAAATGCGTTAAAACCTGAAAATCGTGAAACCTTTAATAAAATGTATAAAATTTTCAACGATCCTGATCAAAAATTAGGGTTTATTGCGGTTTGTAGTCAAAAATAATTTTATAGTGAGTTAAAAAGGCAATACAAAATATGTTTCAAATGTTGCGAGAGTGGTATCAAAGAAAATTTACCGACCCCCAAATAGTGGTTTTATTTGGCATTCTGTTAATTGGGTTCGGTATTATTTATTTTTTCAACGATCTATTAATGCCACTATTAGTTGCCCTTGTATTTGCCTATTTACTTGAATGGCCTACTCGTTTTTTAACGGTTAAATTGAAATTACCTAGAACACTGAGCGTTATCTTAATTTTAGGAAGTTTTATCGCTTTGCTCTCATTCTTAGGTGTGGTATTGCTACCAACCTTATGGAACCAAGCGGTAACCTTTATTCAAGATTTGCCGTCAATGTTTAATTTGCTCAATGCTTGGTTACAAGGGCTTCCGGAGCATTATCCGGAATTAGTGGATTACGCTACTGTGGATTCCATTATGAATACCGTAAAAAGCAATATTTTGAGTATGGGTGAATCACTTTTAACGATTTCTATCAACTCTATTATTAGCTTGGTTGGCTTAGGTATTTATACCTTCCTGGTGCCGTTAATGGTGTTTTTCTTATTGAAAGACAAATTAGTGCTAATGCGTTCATTTAGCAGCGTTTTACCACAAAATCGCCGCTTGGCAACCCGTGTATGGTTTGAAATGCAGCAACAAATTGCTAACTATATTCGTGGCAAATTTTTGGAAATTGTGATTGTTGGGGTGGTAACCTACATTATCTTCCTCTTTTTTGATTTACGCTACCCATTACTTCTTTCGGTTGCAGTAGGAATTTCCGTATTAATTCCTTACATCGGCGCAGTATTAGTGAGTATTCCCGTAATGTTGGTTGCTTTATTCCAGTTTGGTTTATCGTCTGATTTTTATTATATAATGCTCGCCTTTATCATCAGCCAATTATTAGATGGAAACCTACTTGTACCGTATCTATTTTCTGAGGCAGTAAACCTGCACCCTCTCACTATTATTATTGCAGTACTGATTTTTGGCGGTTTATGGGGATTTTGGGGCGTATTCTTTGCAATTCCGTTAGCAACATTAGTTAAAGCCGTTGTGCAAGCCATTCCATCTAGCCATACAGAGGCAATTATTTTAGAAAAATAAGCGTTTTAACAAAGAATGGACACTCAAGAACTACCTCAAATAAAGCTCGCTCGCCATCATCACCTAAACCAACTCAATACTGTTGTTGCATTAGGTGGTGGACACGGTTTAGGGCGGCTACTCTCTGCCCTACCTTTTTTAAAAGAACGACTGACAGGCATTGTTGCCACTACCGATAATGGCGGCTCAACAGGGCGTATTCGTTCTCAACAAGGTGTGATTGCTTGGGGCGATTTACGCAACTGTTTAAATCAAATTATTGTCAAGCCTACGGTTGCTTCTCGCCTATTTGAATATCGTTTTGGCGGCACTGGCGAACTGGGTGGGCACAATCTCGGTAATCTTATTCTTACCGCCCTTGAAAATATGCAAATCAGACCGCTTGAGGGTATTAACCTTGTTCGAGATTTATTGCACGTTAGATCAAAACTTATCCCGATGTCAGAAACGCCTGTTCATTTAATTGCACAGCTACAATGCGGTACAAAAGTATTAGGCGAGGTTCAAATTGATGCACTTGCTGAAACACCCCATCATTTAGAGCTAGATACGCCTGTATTAGGTACGCCAGAAGCGATTTCTGCCATTCAAGAAGCAGAGTTAATACTGCTCGGACCGGGTAGCTTTTTTACCAGTATTATGCCAAATTTACTGGTTTCGGATATTGCTCAAGCCATTCGTCAAAGCCAAGCTAAGGTTATTTTTATTGATAATATCGGGCAAGAACACGGCCCTGCAGGGAATTTATCGCTTAATCAACGAATTGAATGGATTGAAAACTGTATCGGACAAACTCGCATAAATGGCGTGATTACCACTGATGATGAACAATCAGAACTTCCAGCACATATTCAGACATTGCGTAAAAACTTATCAGCCGATGATGTTTATTACCGCCACGATCGCAATAAATTAAGTAAAGCGATTGATGAATTAATCCAAAATCTATAAAAACAAGCGGTTAAATTTCTTTTATAATTTGCAAATTGCAAAAAATGAGAGAAATTTAACCGCTTGTAACATCAATTAATCTATTATTTTGTGCGTTCTACCCATTTTCCATCAACGTAATCAACGATCCATTTGGTCGCCTTACCGTTTTTCTCTGAAGTAACATATTGACGTTTCTCTTTACGACTAAAGCGAATAATCGCCTCATTCCCTTCAGGATCTTGCTGTGGAGCATCAGCAAGATATTGTAATTTTTCAGGCAATCTTTCACGATATTTTGCCAATTCAGCCACTTTTGGCGCTCGACTTTCACGCACTTTTGGGAAATTGTGGGCAGACATAAATACTCCACTTGCACCATCACGCAACACAAAATAGGCATCGGCTTTTTCGCATTTTAACTCTGGGAAAGCGATAGGCTCTTCTCGTGGTGGAGCAACTTCGCCATTTTTCAACACTTTGCGAGTGTTATCACAGCTTGTACACCCCATATATTTACCAAAACGACCGAGTTTTAAGTGCATATCTGCACCACATTTATCGCATTCAACAACAGGCCCATCATAACCTTTAATTTTAAATGAGCCTTGTTCTACAATGTAGCCATCGCAATTTGGATTATTCCCACAAACGTGCAATTTACGCTCTGCGTCAATCACATAACTATCCATCGCAGAATCACATTTCGGGCAACGTTTACGGGCCATTAACGCCTTAGTTTCGGAATCAGAATCCAGCACATTGAAAAATTCTGCTTCTGGAATTAAATTCATCGTGGTTTTGCAACGCTCTTTCGGTGGTAAAGCATAGCCTGTACAACCTAAGAAAACCCCTGTAGAAGCGGTACGAATTGCCATTTTTCTTGCACAGGTTGGGCAATCAATCTCCGTTGGTACAATGCTATTTGGCTTCATTCCGCCTTCAAGCTCATCTAATTCCGCTTGGGTTAGCTCTTCAGAGAAATGTTTGAAGAATGTATTTAACTCTTCTTTCCAATTCTTATTGCCTTCCGCAATTTGGTCGAGAATTTCCTCCATATTAGCGGTAAAATCGTAGTTCATTAAATCTTTAAACGATTCATTTAGACGATCCGTTACCACTTCGCCAATTTTTTCCACATAAAAGCGTTTATTTTCGGTACGAACATAACCACGCTCTTGAATGGTTGAAATAATCGAAGCATAAGTTGAAGGACGACCAATTTTCCGTTCTTCAAGCTCTGCCACCAGAGAAGCCTCATTAAAACGGGCTGGTGGTTTGGTAAAGTGCTGGCTTGGTACAACCTCATCAAGGTTGAGTTTTTGGTTAAGTTCTACTGCAGGTAATTCTTGATCTTCAGGATTTTTCCCTTGCACAGGCAATACTTTTGTCCAACCGTCAAAACGCATTACACGTCCGTTTGCTTTTAATTCATAATCGCCAGCTCGAACGGTTAATGAAGTCGAATCATAACGTGCAGGCAACATCTGACAAGCTAAGAAACGACGCCAAATTAGGTCATATAAACGTTCTGCGTCTTTATCCATACCTTTTAAATCTGCCATTTTCACGTTTACATCAGACGGACGAATGGCTTCGTGGGCTTCTTGTGCGTTATCTTTACTGCGATACACATTGGCTTTTTCAGGCAAATAATTTGCACCGAAGTTATCTTCAATATAACCTCGAGCCATCGCTAGAGCTTCACGGCTTAGGTTTGTAGAGTCTGTACGCATATAAGTAATATAACCTGCTTCATACAAACGCTGTGCCAACATCATTGTTTTCTTTACCCCAAAGCCTAAACGTGTGCTTGCGGTACGTTGTAACGATGAAGTAATGAATGGAGCAGAGGCACGAGAACTCGTTTCTTTCGCTTCAATATTAGAAATAATAAAATCACTTTTTTCTAACGCTTGAACCGCAACGTTGGCTTCTTCTTCATTCTTTGCTGCGAATTTTTTGCCTTTATACGAGGTTAATTCAAGCGGTAATTTTTTACGATTAATTTGCGTATTGGCTTGAATTGTCCAAAACTCTTCACTTTGGAATGCTTTAATTTCACGCTCACGCTCAACGAGCAATTTTACCGCCACAGATTGCACACGCCCTGCGGATAAGCCACGAGCAACTTTTTTCCACAGTAATGGCGATACCATAAAGCCTACCACTCTGTCTAAAAAGCGGCGAGTTTGTTGAGAATTAACACGATCAATATTCAGCGGCTGCGGATCTTCAAACGCCTTTTTAATTGCATCTTTGGTAATTTCATTAAAGACCACTCGGCTAAAACGGCTATCGTCGCCACCAATAATCTCACGCAAATGCCACGCAATCGCCTCCCCTTCTCTATCCAAGTCGGTTGCGAGATAGATATGGTCTGCTTTCTTCGCCAGTGATTTTAATTCAGACACCACCTTTTCTTTATCAGGCATAATCTGATAGTTCGCTTTCCAGCCGTTGTATGGGTCGATCCCCATACGTTTTACTAACGCAGTACGTTCTTTTTCTGCTTTTACTTTTACTTTTTCCTCAGCACTCATTCCTTTTGTTGAGATCGGCTTTGCTTTTTCGGCTTTTTCATCGCTACCGCTTTTCGGTAAATCACGAATATGCCCGACACTTGATTTCACCACATAATTGCTACCAAGATATTGATTAATTTTTTTTGCCTTAGCAGGAGACTCCACAATAACGAGTGATTTGCCCATAATTTATTACCTAATTTTTAATAATTATTTAAGATTTCTTGAATTTATTTCTTTTTGTGTTGATTTTTACACATACTATTTTTACGATAGCAAGCCTTAGCAGAAATTACAATATAAAGAATAGAGAAAATGGATAAACTAAACGCAATCAGTCTATTTTGCAAAGTCATTGAAACCCAAAGTTTTACCCAAGCGGCACAGCAAGCTCAAATCTCGTTACCGATGGCAAGCAAATTAGTGGCTCAATTAGAAGAGCATTTAAATGTCCGTTTGCTACAACGCACCACGCGTAAAATCACCCCAACTGAGGCAGGATTACTCTACTATCAACGCTGTTTGCCGATTTTAAATGAGTTGAAAGAGGCGGAAGCCAGCGTGAGTAATATCAGCTCAACATTACAAGGCAAAATCATAATGTCTGTGCCGATGGATTTTGGCTCTCGCTTTATTGCTCCTTATTTAGCGAAGTTTATGGAAGGCTACCCTAATTTACAGCTTCACATTGAATTTAGCGACCGCCGAGTTGATGTAATTGCTGAGGGTTTCGATTTAGTTTTGCGTATTGGTAGTCTTGCTGACAGCTCTATTGTAGCGAAAAAAATTGCCGACTCGTACCTCGTCCTGGTTGCTTCACCTGATTACCTCACCCAAAATGGCGAACCACAAAGCCTTGAAGAACTAAATAAACGAGGTTGCTTACTTTATGAATACCATCAACAATGGCAATTCACGCAACAAGGTCAGAAAAGCAGTATTAAACCTGAGGGGAAAATTTACAGTAATAATGGCTATGCGTTAGTGCAAATGGCTAAAGCAGGATTAGGTATTATCAATATTCCGAAGTTTTTGATAAAAGAAGAACTCAAAAATGGCGAGTTAGTGCCGATTATGCCATTTTTAGAGCAAGATTCCCTGCAAATCAGCCTACTCTACCCAAACCGCCGTTATCTATCGCCAAAAGTACGAGTGCTGATTGATTTCTTCTCTCAACTGATGAAAGAGCAACAACAATATCTATAAAATAAAGAGCTGTAACCAATAGTCTTGTTACAGCTCGCTAAATTGCAACAAAACGTAGAAATTTGACCGCTTGTATCTGTTTTTAGAGATTAAATAACCGCTTAATCACACTAACAACTAAATTACGTTTCGGGATAATCGAATCAACAACCAAATATTCAGTTTTAGCGTGCATATTACCCCCTGTTGGACCTAAACCATCAATAGTTGGGCAACCTGCTGAAGATGCAATATTACCATCACTTAATCCACCTGCATCAACCCATTTAGTCTCAGTTTGTAATTCACTTCCTACCTCATCAAATAATACTTTGATTTTTGGTAAATAAACCTCATCAATCATTGGAGCTTCATCATTTACCAAAGTTTTAGTTGAAGTTACCCCCTCTATGAGCGGATTGCCTAGCACTCGTTGCAATTGCTGCTCAAAATATTCTCTTGATGATGGCAAACGATAACGCATTTCAATAGTTAATTTGGCATAATCAGCAATCACATTATGTGCAGTGCCGCCGTGCGTCATTACACAGTTAAAGGTATGCCCTACTTGGTAATCATTCAGTTTAGAGAATTCCACAATAAAATTAGCTGCTTCAACTAAGGCTGAACGCCCTCGTTCTGGGTTATTCCCTGCGTGAGCAGCCACACCGTGAAATTCAACATCATAGGTAATGACCCCTTTTCGAGTTGCCACCATTGAGCCATCTTCACGGGCTGGCTCCATTACAAAGCAATATTTTGATTTTCGGGCATATTCACGAATGCTTTCTTTCGCATAAGTTGAGCCAATTTCTTCGTGTGAGTTCAGGTAAATCGCAATTTTCAACTTGCTTAAATCTAATTCTTCTAAAATATAGAAGGTTAAAAGAGCACCTGATTTATCATCAATTACCCCTAGTGCATTAACAATTCCATCTTTACAGGTGAATGGGACATCTTTACTTGTACCCACAGGGAAAACTGTGTCCATATGAGCCACAAAAAGAATATCATATTGCGAAGCATTCAGATCGTTACTAATCAGCAAGCTCTCTGCTACCTTATCGCTCGTCATTGGTAAACATTTATACTCTAAGCCAGATTTTTCAGCTTTACTAATAAACCATTGTGCTACTTGATTAACGCCTTCAATGGAATTTGCTGGGCTTTCAATATCCGTAATTTCTTTTAATTCTGCTAAGAATTTTTCGACGATTTGTTTTTCCACTACAGCCTCCTAGATTAAAAATTGCATTACAAACATAGCAAGGTAAGCATTGATAATGCAGATACCAAATAGCACTAAATAATGTTTACCTGGCACGCCTAATACGCCTAGAATACGCCCCATATATTGCACAGTTGAACCAACTAATGCCATACCCGGTAGCAAGATAGCAATATGCTGAACATTCAATACACCTTCTTGGACTAGCGCAACTAATACTCCAGCCGCACCTCCCCAGCTAAGAAATGCAGCAAGAAATACCGCGATCGCCTCTCCTGGCAAACCAACTGGTGCCATAATAAAACCAAGCCATTCCCCAATGATTTTCAGTAAGCCAGACGCATTAAGCATATAAATAATCACAAATGCCATCAGTACATTAGGAATTGTGCTATGTACGGCAATATCCCAACCTTTGCGTGCACCATCAATAAAAATATCTGTAATTAATTTCTTTTGCGTACTCATACTTCTGTCTCCGTATCTTTTACAAATTTTTTCACATATAAACGCATTAAATTAGCACCGAAAATCTTGAATAGGAAAATCACGCCTAAGCACATTGCAATGGAGGTTGGAGCAACTGCACCTGATTTATCTGAAATTAATAACAATGGAGCAAAAGAGGCTAAGAAGTTCGTGAGTAATGCACCTGCACTAAATTGGAAGGCGGCAAAGATTAATAATTCTTTGTAAGTAATTTTGCCTTCATTGCGTAGGAACTTGGTGGTTGAGCTGCCTGCATCAGTACTTTGTGTACTAGCAATTAATGAAATTGAAGCACTACCAGGAATGCCCATTAACGGTCTTAAAATTGGGCTTAACCATTTTGAAGCAGCAGCCAAAGCACCGAAATGTTCGAAAATTGCCACAAAACCAAGTGCCAGCATTACGCTAGGCACTAAGGTTAGTGCAAAAATAAAGCCGCCTTTTGCACTTGTTCCCCCTGCTGTTTTTAACCATTCAGGGAATTGCCCTGTTAGCTTACCAAAATCAAAAATGCCGCCTGCAATATCTTTAGCAAAACCACCAAAGAAAATGACTGCACACGCCAATGAAATTGTACCGACAATCAGCTTTTTCGTTGTTACATTGTCACCCATAAATACTCCTTAAGATAAAATGAAATAGTGCTTATTCTATAGCGAGTATCTAAAAAACACTGTGATCTACTTCGCAAAAATACTAATAAGCGGTCAGATTTCCTTGATAATTTGCAAATTAAATAAAAGAAATAGAACACCAAAAACAAAACAAGCAGCTATTTTCATAACTGCTTGCTTTAAATGAATACAAATTAATCTCAGATTGTGCTTTCACAAACCAATGTTCTGACTAGCTTTTAATTCTCTGCTCTAAAATTACATTCAACGTTTTTTGCTTTTGCTTTAAAGCGTTTTCAGGCTCAGCTTTTACTAGCAAGGTATAAATTAAATCTAATACAAAAAGCTGGGACATTTTTGTACCAATAGAATCGCCTTGCATATGACCTTGTCGATTACCATTAATTAATACATAATTTGCTTCTTCCGTGACAGGGGAACGTAAGTTATGGGTAATCGCAACGGCAGTGGCTTTATTTGCACGAGAGAAACGGAGTGATTTCACAACCTCCTCAGAGTAACCTGAATGGCTTATACCAATGACTAAATCACCTTCTTCAACAAGAGCGGCTTGCATATACATAAAATGATTATTAGTTATTGCATCAGTTTGCAGCCCAATCCGCATTAATTTATGTTTGGCATCTTCTGCCGTTAGCCCTGAAGAACCTACACCAAATAAAAATATTCTTTTAGCCTTCCGTAGCTCTTGTACAACTTTTTCCAGCACATCAAAATCAAGCAAATTAATAGTTTCACTAATTGCACTATCCAAGCTATTTTTTAGCTTATTGGCAATGTCTTTCGATGTATCGCCTTCAGATACATCCGTATCCAATAAAACTCGTTTATCTTGATTTTGAGTAGCAAGTTCTATTGCTAATTCTAATTTGAAATCAGTATAGCCTTTAAAGCCTAATGTTCGGCAAAAACGGATAAAGGTTGCTTCACCAACATCTAAATGTTTAGCAACCTCAGATAAAGAACATTGGCTAAGCAATTCCGGCTGAGATAAAATAACTGCTGCTATTTTCTTTTCTGTTTTAGTTAAACTATTTTGTAGTGAGCTGATTGTATTAAGAATTTTTCCTCTAGCAGACATTCCCACCTCCTATAATAATTCCACAGGAACTTTTACTACTAATTTTTTCAATACTTTATTGCCATTTACTGAATTACCCGGTTTGTGTGGCTCATAAGGCAAGAAAATAGCAAACATATTTGGTTTAAGAATAACTTCATTTTTATCATCAATCGCATCGGTAAGCTGGTAGTCAGCTTCATCACGATATTCATCATATTTTGCTAAATCAGGCTGGCTTAAGCCATATTCGATCATCTCTTCGCCTTCAATAAGAAGTTGAATATCCACAAATTTACGGTGCATTTCCGCTTTTTTGCCTTCTGCAGGGCTGGTTTCAAACGACATCACATTCATACGAATGCCATCTTCTAAATCCTGCCAACCTAGTTCTAAATTCGCTAAATCTAAAGTTTTTAATTTCCCACATAAGCGAGCAAATAGAGGTGGTAATGATTTTGCGTAATCATCTCTTGATAAATCGGCTAATAACATAGGTTTTTCCTCAATCTATTTTTTTAATATAATTTGATGTATCACTCCATAAATAGCTATTTATGAAGATATACTCCAATAAAAGAAAGAATAATGGCTTAATAGAATAATCTCAATAAGAAAATTTCAAAAATGCGAGGTAGATCAAATTTTATTGGAAAGGAAATCATTAACGCCTTTAAGCGTTAATGAAAATAGTGAATAGCGATTGTCTTTTAAGAAATGGTTAAACTAAGATCTGCAGTAGATAATATCTTTTGCTCGTCTTCTAAATCAGCTAATGCTAATGGGTTCTGGCTCAAAAATCCCTCGTCAAACGCTAAATGCCAATCGTTATTTTCAATAGAAAGAACAATCTGCTTCGGTTCAACCGTTGCTTGGCGAGAACGATTAAGTAATACCGCTAATCTAAATAAACGAACTAAGGTCAAAATATCACGATATTGGTAGCGGTTAATACTACGAATATCAGAACGCTTAAACCCTTTGAGATGA
Source organism: Mannheimia kashgarensis (assembly GCF_041807705.1). NCBI lineage: Bacteria > Pseudomonadati > Pseudomonadota > Gammaproteobacteria > Pasteurellales > Pasteurellaceae > Mannheimia > Mannheimia kashgarensis. Next base: position 162,061 of record NZ_JBGTYY010000002.1, on the reverse strand, counting down.
TACCGCATTAAAACCGCTAACAACGTTTGCTGTTCAAAATCAAAACCCGGTAAATCTCGGTTCGAAATCAAATAAGCTGAGTGGCGATGAACATTATTATGATTTACAACAATACCAATTTCGTGCAATAAACTTGCCCACTTCAACATAGAGCGGAAATCTTCAACTTGGCGACGGTTTTTCCAACCTCGAATTTGATCAAAAAGCATAAATACTGTTTTCTCTACTCTTGCAGCTTGCTTTTTATCTAAATCAAACTGCTCCACTAAGGCTTCAGCTGTTCGCTGGCGAATATCGCCCACTTGGAAACTTTTTTCTAAGCCATACATCACGCCTTCTCGTAAAGCGCCGTTAGAATAGCGCAAGGTTTCAATTTTGAAGGTATGGAAAAGGGCTAACAAAATAGCTAAACCGGGAACTAACACATCTACTCGTTCCTCCAGTAATCCTCGCATTTTTATCTCATTCAACGATTTAAATCCTAAACATAAATCAATCACTTTTTGTAGGCGAGACTCGGTTATCATTCCATCTCGATAGCCGTTAGCAATAAGAACTTGATGAACAGTTTTAATTGTGCCTGACGAGCCTAGTGCGTGTTCCCAACCTAATTCTTGGTACTCCCACATCAAGTCTTCAATTTTTTCCATTGCCAGCTGATAAGCACTATCAAAGAGTTCGGTAGTCAGTTCCCCGTTTGGAAAAAAACGCTTGGCAAAACTCACGCACCCCATATGACGGCTTTCTGCCCGAATTGGATTAAAGTTATCGCCAATAGTAATTTCTGTTGAGCCACCACCAATATCCACTACGAGCTTTCTACCCGTTTCGGGCTGTGTGTGGCTAACACCTGAATAAATTAATCGAGCTTCTTCTTGCCCGGAAATAATTGAAATTGGATAAGGAAAAACCGCTTTTGCTTGGCCAAGAAAGTCTTGCTTATTTGCAGCTCTGCGTAAGGTATAAGTACCGACCACTTTCACATTTTCCGGCGAAAAGCCTTTTAAGCGTTTTGCAAACAATGCCAAGCAATCCACACCCCTGTCGATAGCGTCTTGGCTGAGTATTAGATTTTCATCAAGCCCATCAGCTAATCGAACACGGCGTTTAAGACGAGAAAGGACTTGAATTGAGCCATTCACAATACGGGCTACAATCATATGAAAGCTATTTGAGCCTAAATCAATTGCAGCAAATTCACGAGGAATGATATTTGATGACATAACAAAATCCCTTAATAACCATAAATGATAAGATATTACCATTTTTAAGCTAAATATCACTACAAATTTAACGAACTTTTTGATAATAGATTTAAATCATAAAATTAACACAAAATTTTTTGACGAATTGGCAGAAAAAGAATAGGATTTATCTACTTATTTTTAATCAACTTAACCAAGAGGATTTTCTATGTCTGAAGTGAATAAATCATTCCACGATATGTTGGAATATGTACATCTTTATCGTTTAAAAAATAAATTACATCGCGAAACTGCCGATAACGATCGCAAAATTCGTGATAACCAAAAACGTGTGTTGTTATTAGATAATCTAACTCAATACATCACTGATGAAATGTCGATTGAAGACGTACGTGCAATTATTGCTAATATGCGTTATGATTATGAAAACCGTGTTGATGATTATATGATTCGTAACGCGGAACTTTCAAAACAACGCCGTGAAATTCGTCAAAAAATGGCAAGCCATAAACACACACCAATCAATAAAAAGGCATAAAACAAGCGGTCAGATTTTTGCAAAAAATTACAATATTCTGACCGCTTACTTCTATTTTCTAACCGGTATTATAGCTTTTTCATTGCATCTGCAACAAATTCTGCTTCAGGTCCTAAAATAACTTGATAGCCATTTTCGCCCAGTTTTACATTTCCTTTTGAACCTAAAGCTTTTAATTTTGCTTCATTCGCTTTGGCTGTATCTACTAAAATTAAACGCAAACGAGTAATACAAGCATCAATACTCGTAATATTCTCTTTGCCGCCTAATGCCTCAATAAATTTTGCAGCCTGCTCACTACGAGAGGTTTCAGCTGACACCTGGATACTATCTTCATCTTCACGACCCGGCGTTTTTAGGTTAAATAAACGAATCACGGTTCTAAATAGCACATAGTAAATAACAGCAAATAAGACACCTTGCACAATAAGCATATACCATTGAACAGCAAGAGGGTTACGGCTAGATAAGATTAAATCTACTAAGCCTGCACTAAAGCCGAAGCCTGCAATCCATTCCATTGATGAGGCAATATAAACGGATAAGCCTGTTAGTAGTGCATGTATTACATAAAGTACCGGTGCAACAAACATAAAGGCAAATTCTAACGGCTCTGTAATCCCCGTAAAGAATGATGCTAGTGCAGCAGCAAACATAATAGAAGCAACCTGGGCTTTCTTAGCCGGCTTTGCACTATGATAAATCGCAAGTGCCGCTGCTGGTAAACCAAACATCATCACAGGGAAGAACCCTGCTTGGTACATACCAGTTACACCTACTACCGCTTTGCCTTCCGCTAACGATTTCGCTCCACCTAAGAAATTAGGAATATCATTAATGCCCGCCACATCAAACCAGAATACAGAGTTAAGTGCGTGGTGTAAGCCAACAGGAATTAATAAACGGTTGAAGAAAGCGTAAATACCTGCACCAACTGACCCCATATCTTTGATTGATTCACCAAAAGAAACCAATCCACCGAAAATAACCGGCCACACATAGAGCAAGATAAATGCTACGACGATCATAATTACAGAAACCACAATCGGCACTAAACGCTTACCGCTAAAGAATGATAATGCTTTTGGTAATTCCACTTGGTAGAAGCGGTTATAAAGTTCAGCTGAGATCACCCCTACCAAAATACCAATAAACTAATTATTGATTTTACCGAATGCAGCAGGTACTTCTTCTACAGCAACGCCTAATAACTGAGCAACAGCAGCCGGAGCTAGTAAGGTCGTTAACACCAAATACCCCACTAAGCCTGATAGTGCAGCTGCACCATCTTTTTCTCTCGACATTCCAAATGCAACACCAACTGCAAATAGAATCGACATATTATCAATAATTGCAGCACCTGATTTAATCAGTAATGCTGCTAATTGGCTATTAGCCCCCCAACCATCGGGATCAATCCAATAGCCAATTCCCATTAATAATGCAGCGGCCGGTAATGCCGCAACAGGTACCATTAAGGCACGCCCTATTTTTTGCAAATATGTTAATACACTCATAATATTGTCTCCTAAGTTACCTCATAATGAGTAAAGTAAGAATAGAACAACACAAGAACACTACAATAAAATAATTTGAATTTTGTGATCCATTTCAAAAAATAATTTAGGAGTATTATTTCGTTCAAATAACTCTATATCAATATTGTAAATATTCATTGACAAATCATCGACAAAAAGGTATTTCTATATAAGTTTTTCAAACATTGAAAAATAGTAGCAGACTCTTCTGCTACGGGAGAGGCGCAACACTCAGGCAACTTAATTTGAGGCAACTAGGGCCGTTTGAGAATTAAGTGATGGGAGTGCTTGCCGAGGTGTGAATTCACTAGAATGGAATTAACATCGGCTGCATAGGTTGAATCCTGTCAGCTGTCATTTAATATTTTATTAAATGGAGTGCTCTGATTAATTGGTTCTCAATCAAACCGTATAATCTACTCAAATTTCCTTTCCGAATATCCCCTAAACACAACATTATCTACTCTATTTAAGGAAATTTTTATTATGTCTCATCTTTCTGTGGCTAAATTTGGTGGTACCAGCGTTGCTGATTTTGATGCAATGACTTCCTCTGCTAATATCGTTATTGCTGAAAAAAACACTCGTGTGGTGGTCCTTTCTGCATCTGCTGGTGTAACAAATTATTTAGTTGAACTTGCAAATGGTTGTGAAAAAGAAAAGCGTGATGAAATCATTGCATCTGTTCGTCAAATTCAATACAACATCATTGAAAAATTACAAACACAAGATAGCGTTCGTGCTGAAATCGATGAGTTACTAGAGCATATTGAAGCATTAGCAGAATCTGCAAGCCTTGCCACATCCACAGCATTAAGTGATGAATTAATCAGCCACGGCGAGATGATGTCCACCAAAATCTTTACGCAATTATTAATTGAGCGTGGACACCCTGCTGTATGGGTTGATGTGCGTGACGTTGTAGCAACAAATAACCACTATGGAAAAGCAACTCCAAATGATGAAAAAACCCAACAACAATCAGATAAAGTAATCAAGCCACTTATCGAAGCTGGCAAAATTGCGATTACACAAGGTTTTATCGGGCGTGATGATGAAGGGAAAACCACCACTTTAGGTCGTGGTGGTTCAGACTACTCTGCGGCATTATTAGCAGAAGTATTAAATGCAAATGATGTGTTGATTTGGACAGACGTTCCGGGTATCTACACAACTGACCCTCGTGTTGTGCCAAACGCACAACGTATTGATACAATGGCATTTAATGAAGCGGCTGAAATGGCAACATTTGGTGCGAAAGTGCTTCACCCTGCAACCTTATTACCTGCGGTGCGTAGCAATATTCCTGTGTATGTAGGCTCAAGCAAAGCCCCTGAGCAAGGTGGTACTTGGGTAACTCGTGATCCACAACCTCGCCCAACGTTCCGTGCGATTGCATTACGCCGTAATCAAACCTTATTAACGCTTTCAAGCCTATCTATGCTACACGCACAAGGCTTTTTAGCGAATTTATTTGCGATTTTAGCAAAACATAAAATCTCAGTTGATGTGATTACGACTTCAGAAGTAAGCGTATCTCTCACATTAGATAAAACAGGTTCAGCGTCTTCTGGCACAGATATGCTATCGCCTGAATTACTTGATGAACTCAATGCTTATTGCAATGTTCAAGTGGAAAATGATTTAGCGTTAGTGGCTATTATTGGCAATAACTTACATCTCCAAGCGGGTGTGGCGAAAAAATTATTCCATACCCTTGAGAATTACAATATCCGCCTAATCAGCTACGGTGCAAGTAGCAACAATGTTTGTACGCTTATCAAAAATAGTGAAGCAGATGATGCTGTTCGTGCATTACATAAAGGTTTATTTGAGTAATAAATAACGCCTATAAGCGGTTGTTTTTAGTAAAATTTTTACTAAAAATGACCGCTTGTTTTTTATATCTTTCTATGAAATATAATTGAAATGAATAGACACGCTCTTTTAGCCTTACTTTGGTTTGTTATTAGTCTCTACTCTCTTATTTTCCGTGAAAGCAGTGGAGATCCTCCTCTATTTCCTCATTTTGATAAAATTGGACACTTCGCAATCTTCTTTATACAAATTTGGCTCATAGCAAGAGCATTTATTCAATCTAATAAATTTGTACCTTATTTAGGTTTAATGATATTTGCACTATTTTATGCGTTTGGAACAGAGTTAGGACAAGCCTATTTTACCGAAACCCGACAAAGCTCTTGGTTAGATGGAATTGCCGATTTATTCGGTGCAGGAACTGCATTATTAGCTGTGAAATATATCTACAAAAAGTAATTTTATAGATAACAAAAAAGGCAGGAAACCCTGCCTTTTGAAAACGAAAATAAATTAACGTTTTGAGTATTGTGGACGACGACGTGCTTTGTGTAAACCCACTTTTTTACGTTCAACGCGACGAGCGTCACGAGTAACGAAGCCTGCTGCACGAAGTGCTGGGCGTAGAGTTTCATCGTATTCCATTAATGCACGAGTGATACCGTGACGGATCGCACCTGCTTGACCAGAAATACCACCACCGGTTACAGTGATGTAAAGGTCTAATTTATCTGTTAATTCAACTAATTCTAATGGTTGACGGACGATCATACGTGAAGTTTCACGACCGAAGTAAACCTCTAAAGAACGTTGGTTAATGGTAATATTACCACTGCCCGGTTTGATAAATACACGAGCTGAAGAGCTTTTGCGGCGACCTGTGCCGTAGTTTTGATTTGCTGCTGTCATTTTTCTGCTCCGTGATTAGATGTCTAAAACTTGTGGTTGTTGTGCAGCGTGGTTATGTTCGTTACCTGCGTAAACTTTTAATTTACGGAACATTTCACGACCTAAAGGACCTTTAGGTAACATACCTTTAACTGCGATCTCGATCACTGCTTCTGGACGACGTGCAATCATTTCTTTGAAGGTTGCATCTTTGATACCACCTACATAGCCGGTGTGCCAGTAGTAAACCTTGTCAGTTTCTTTTTTGCCGGTTACTGCTACTTTCTCTGCATTGATAACAATGATGTAATCACCTGTATCAACATGCGGAGTATATTCAGCTTTATGTTTACCGCGTAAACGGCGTGCTAATTCGGTAGCTAAACGACCTAAAGTTTTACCTGTCGCATCTACTACATACCAGTCACGTTGTACTGTTTCTGGTTTTGCTACAAAAGTTTTCATTAATTAAATACCAAAATTTAAAGTTTATAACCCAATTCCTAAAAGGAATTACCTATGACGGTAGAATCCAACCCCTTCGAGTCAATTCTGACCAAACTGCTTAGCGGGAAAAACCAAGCAAAACAGGGTGGCGGAATTATACAGACTTTTTAACCAAAAATCTAATGTTTTTTAGACTTATTCTTTAAAATTGAACCTATATCACATTTTAATCATTTGGAACTTTTCAAACAAAAGCTGAAATGTTAAAAATAGAGCCATAAATTCACTACTTAAATATAAGGAGTTTATGATGGAACAATGGACAAGTGATGTTTGGGCGGCCATTGCCGCTGCATTTATTGTTGGTGCTGTAGTAGGTTGCACTATCGTGCGCGTATTTAATAGTAATGTAAGGAAGCAACACGAATTAGAAAGAGAACTTAAACAGACTAAAACACAAGTTGATGAACAAAAACAACAACTTGAGCAGCATTTTGAGCAATCCGCTCAACTACTTTCAACTTTAGCGGCAGATTATAAAAAACTGTATGCTCATTTAGCTCAAAGTTCTGAAAAATTATTACCCGAAAATGCGAAAAATATTGAGTTTTTCCAACAAGCTCAATTGCCTGTTCAACCTGAAAAAGAGGAAGAAGGTCAGCCAAGAGATTACTCTGAAGGTTCATCAGGCTTACTAAAATCGTAAAATGAAATTGTAAAATTTCTCCCCAAAATAACCGCTTGTAGTGATAAATTACAAGCGGTTTTTGCTATTTATTATCTAGTTCTCTCATTATCGTTTCTTGAAGTATCAACTGTTCTTGCTCCGAAAGTGCTTTTCCTTCAGCATTACTTACCACAAAGAAATCCTCTACTCTCTCGCCAATAGTAGTAATTTTCGCATTCAGCAAATTTAAGTTTAGTCGATTAAAGATATAACCAATTTGAGCCAATAAGCCTTCCCTATCAAGGGTAAATAGCTCAAACTCCGTCTGCTGTTTCGATGATTGTGGCAGAAAACGTAATCTTGTTTTGCGTTTAAATGAAGCGTATTTAACAGGCTTTTTAATAAACTTAGCTTGATTATTCGGTATTGCTAACATCTTGATTAAAGATTGCTGAATTTGTAGGCTTCTTTCGCCTGTTAAATCTTCTCCATTACGTTCAGTTACGATAAAACTGTCCAACACCAAGCCGTTTTCACTAGTAATAATTTGCGCATCGTGAATGCTGATTTTCTTTTGGCTGAGCAAATAAGCAATGCGAGCAAAAAGCTGAGGCTGATCTTGGCAGCAAATGAAAATTTCTGTTCCTCCTCTGGCGTACTCGTTGCTGATTAATACCATCGGCAGTTTGCGATTTCTAATGTAACTCAATGCGTGCCATACTAACTGGGTCGGTTTATGGCGTAAAAAATAGCTCTGTGGGCAAGGCTGCCAAAATTCATTCAAGGCTTTACGCTCGCTAGAGGAAAGCACAAATTTCATCAATTCTAACGCTTGCTGGCGATGTTCTTTTGCTACCGCTTCGTAGTCTAAATTTTCAGCTAATTGTTGTAAGGTAAATTGGTAAAGTTGGATAAAAAGCGAGGCTTTCCAATCGTTCCATAAACTCTCACTGGTTGCACAAATATCCGTAACCGTTAAACAAAGCAGTGAGGATAAAGCGGTCAAACTTTGTACTTTTTTTGCAAATGCACGCACCACTTCAGGATCGTGAATATCACGCCGTTGAGCGATAATTGACATCGTTAAATGTTCTTCTACCAGCCAAGCCATATAATCTGTTTGCTCTTGGCTAAAACCGTGCAATTTGGCAAATTCACGCATATCCTCCGCCCCAACTTTAGCATGATCGCCTTCTCTGCCCTTTGCAATATCGTGAAAGAGTGCGGCAAGATAAATCAAGTTGTGCTTATCGGATAGCTGTGAAAATAAGCTATTGCCGAGAGGAAAAATAGAATGTTGAACATTCTCAGCAAAATTTTCTAAATTCAGCATTACACGGATACTGTGTTCATCTACCGTATAAATATGGAAAAGATCAAACTGCATTAAGCCCTCAATACCCCTCCATTGTGGTAAATAGGCAGTTAGGAAGCCTAATTGGTGCATTGGCAAAATTGCTCTGGAAACCACTTTAGGCTGGTGAAAAAGTTGCACAAATTTTTCTCGTATTTCCTGATTTTCACACAGCGGTTGCTCTTGCTGCTGGAGTGATAAACGCAGTTGCCGTAGCGTATCAGCACTCGCATTTAGTTGCGGGAAATGGGTGAGATGAAAGAACAAATCCAACATTGTGGTAGGCTGATGTTTGAAAATGCGACGATCTTCAATAAATATCATCTGATTTTGCTGATAAAAATAGCGATCAAGCGGTTGTTTTTCGCCAATTTTTTGCAAATTCAATAAATGCGTTTGTTCAAAGCCATTCAGTATGAGCTGGCTTAGCTGAGAAATCGATTTCGTGGCTTGGAAATAATCTCTCATCATTGTTTCAACCGCTTGATTACCCTCGCCTTGATAACCTAAAAATTCGCTTAATTGCAACTGCCTGTCAAATCTCAAACGGTTGTCATAGCGTTTAAGCTGCAAATGAAGTGCAAAACGCATACGAAAAAGTACCGCTTGTGAGGCTGTTAATTCTTTATATTCTTCGGAATAAAGCAAGCCTTTATTCAGTAAATCAATAAATGAATACACGCCATATTGGCGTAACATAATCCAAGAAAGTAAATTAAGATCTCGCAATCCTCCCGGACTATGCTTTAAATCGGGTTCAAGGTTGTAACTGGTATTGTGATAACGTGTGTAACGAGTATTTTTTTCGTCCATTTTGGCTTTAAAAAACGCATTAATTTCCCAAAAATCTGGCTGATATATTTCCTCTTTTAACCTAATCCAAAGCTGATGATTTCCAAATAAAAAACGCCCCTCCAACATATTCGTGGCAACTGAAATTTCTGCTTTTCCAATCTCAATACATTCCTCAAGGGTTCGGACACTTGTTCCCAGCTGTAATTTGCTATCCCACAGCAAATTAAATAATTCATTTAACACTTGCTGTGTTGGTTCATCTAGTGGCTGTTCAGATAGTACTAAAATATCAAGATCAGAAAGTGGGAACATCTCCTCTCGACCATAGCCACCAACGGCTAATAAAGCGAGATCTTCACGTTGTTCCAGCCCATATTGTTGCCAAAGTGTACGCAAAATTTCATCATAAAAGCGGCTACGTTCAGCTATTAATCCAAGCACATCTGTATTTAAAAATGCGGCCTTCTGCTTTTCCGTAAATTCAGCTAAAAGTGTTTTTAATTCGTTACTATTTTTCATATTTATTTGCTCAAATTTTTCAAAATAATAGGCGATTTATTTTGCTTTGCCTATATTTATTTTTATACAACAAGCTATAATGCACTTTCATTTTGTAACAATAAGGATAATTTATGACCCTTGCTCTTGCCGCTATTATCGGTGGCTTAATTGTGCTAGTTTGGAGTGCAGACCGCTTTGTTGATGGAGCCGCTTCTACCGCAAAACATTTTGGTATGACACCGTTATTAATTGGCATTGTCGTAATCGGCTTTGGCACATCAGCCCCGGAGATGATTGTTTCCGCTTCATCAGCATTAAGTGGCTCGCCCGGTATTGCACTTGGTAATGCTTATGGCTCAAACATCACCAATATTGCCCTTATTTTAGGTTTAACTGCACTAATCAAGCCGTTGATGGTAAGTTCTGAAGTACTGAAAAAAGAATTGCCTTTTTTAATGGCTGTTACTCTACTTTCAGCATATTTACTTTATGATGCCGATGTTACACGCTTAGATGCGATTATTTTATTAGCAGTATTCTTTACCTATATGGGCTGGACTATTATTACTGCTATGAAAAGTAAAGATGATGCCTTAGCCATTGATGTTGATGCAGAATTGGATAATAGTGAAGAAATGAGCTTGGGCAAATCAATTTTATGGTTAATTATTGGCTTAGTACTTTTAGTGGTTAGCTCTCAATTCTTAGTTTGGGGGGCTGTTGAGGTGGCAAAATTCTTTGGCGTGAGCGATTTAGTTATCGGTTTAACCATTATAGCAGTTGGCACATCTTTACCTGAGCTTGCTTCATCTATTGCAGCTGCTCGTAAAGGCGAAGTGGATTTAGCATTAGGTAACATTATCGGTTCTAACTTATTTAACACCCTTGCTGTAGTAGGTATTGCAGGTGCAATTGAGCCAATGCAGGTTGCTGCAGAAGTTTTCTCTCGTGATATTGTGATTATGTCTGCCTTAACATTCTTACTTTTTGTATTTGGTTTGAATGTGTATCACCGACCGGAAGGCGGAAGAATTAACCGTTTAGAAGGGCTTATCCTTTTCGCCGCCTATGTGAGTTATAATTTCTATCTGTTTAAAACTGCTATCTAAAATAAAAGCATAATAGCAAAAGTGTTGGTAAAAAGTGGCTTAAAGTCATATATTACAAGGCTTTAACCCTCTTTTTAAAAAATTATGAATATAAAAAATGTATTTTTTGCCAACAAGACGCTCTCCAAACTATAAATTCGCAGATTACAATAAGACCTTTAGCATGGTATATTCGTATTAATGGATATACAGTAAAAAGGTCATCTATTACTATTTACTATTAGCCTTTCAATGTTTTATTCGGCTCTTTTGCAATTTCCCTTGCCAGTTTGGGAACAAGGTAGCCTGAGGTAATTTTTTGTAGCTCTCGATAAATTTCAATCGCTTTTTCATCTTCAATATAAAAATGGCTCGCCCCTGCTACTTTATCAAACAAATGTAGATAGTAAGGCAAAATCCCATACTTGAAGAGCTTATCGCTTAATGCTTTTAGGATTTGAGCATTATCATTCACATCTTTTAGCATAACCGATTGATTCAGCAATACCACTCCCGCTTTTTTCAATAATCCCATTTTCTCCGCAAAAACATCATCAATTTCATTGGCGTGATTAATATGAGTAACCAACACCACATTCAAACGAGATTGTGATAACCGTTCACATAATTCTGGCGTAATTCGATTAGGAATGACCACAGGAAGGCGTGAATGAATACGCAATGTTTTGATATGTGGAATTTGTTCTAATTTATCTAATAGCCAATCCAATTCCTGATCTTTTGCAATTAGCGGATCGCCGCCTGAAAAAATCACTTCTTCTAGTTCGGTATGTTCAGCAATATAATCTAAACTTTGCTGCCACACTGCTTTACCACTTTTCACTTCATCATAGGGAAAATGACGGCGGAAGCAGTAACGGCAGTTAATCGCACAGCTATTTTTTATCATAAATAACAAACGGTTATGATATTTATGCAAAATATTCGGTGCCGGACTTTGCTGTTCTTCTAACGGGTCGGCAACAAATCCTTCCTGTTTAATAAATTCCTGTTGTAATGACATTGCTTGCAGAAAAAGCGGATCTTTCGGATTGCCCTTTTCCATTTTTTCCGCAAAAACTCTCGGCACTCGGAGAGGAAATAATTTGCGAGCAGCGATATCTACCTCAAAATCTGCTGGATTGAGAGCTAAAAATTGCAGTAAATCAATAGGATTATTAAAGGCTTGAGCAAGTTCAGATAGCCAAAGCGGTTTAATTTGAATTGGTTGCATTGAAAAAACAGTAGGGACAGGTCCTGTGCCTGTCCGCTGGAAACAATCATAGGCGAGCACAGGACACGCCTAAGGATTATTAAGGAATTAAATTACATTGTAATGGTGTGCCGTTTGGATTAACCATTACCGTTGGCGAAGTTTGTACGCCTTGTGCAGCCACTAAATATTGTACGCCTGAGATACAATAACGGCGGTAACCGTCTGTTTTCTCCACTAAGAATGGATCAACTTGACCACCAATGCTCTTAAATTCCGCAATCGCACCATTTGCAATATTTTGAGCAGAATCAACCGCTTGTTGTGCATTTGCTTCTGCTGGTTGGTTTGCGTGTGCGTTTGATGACATCATATCGCCTAAAATATAACCTGCTGCAGCCCCCATTGCCACATTCGCTATAGTGCTACCTTGACGAGCTTGTGGCTGAGCTGCCGCATTATTTGGTGTGTTCGCAAAAGTGGCATCTCTTTGCTGCTGTGTTTGTTGAGCTTGTTGCTTAGGTGCTGGTTTAGTTGCTACCGCTTTTGATGGACTAGCACGGAAACCGCCACCACGTTTTGCTTCCGCAACTGTTGCTACAGAAACTGCTAAAATGGCAGAAAGAGTGATCAATTTTTTCATTCGTATTCCTTTTATTAAGTGTGATTATAAAAATTATAGCAAAAAAGTTTAGAGATCTTTCGCTAATTTTGTGAATTTAGGTTATTATATGGCTCTTTTTGACAAACCCAATAGGGCTAGTTTCAAAATGTGTTAATTTATTGTTATTTTTTAAATAATTGAGGAAATAATGGCTAGTTACAGCACTAATGACTTTAAAAAAGGTTTAAAATTTATCCAAGATGGCGAACCTTGTGTAATCGTTGAAAACGAATTCGTAAAACCAGGGAAAGGTCAAGCGTTTACCCGTACTAAAATCCGTAAATTAATCTCGGGTAAAGTATTAGAGATCAACTTCAAATCAGGTTCTTCTGTTGAAGCAGCTGACGTTGTTGATGCTAACTACAACTACTCTTACAGCGATGGCGATTTCTGGTACTTTATGCACCCAGAAACATTTGAGCAAATCTCTGTAGATGAAAAAGCATTAGGCGATAATGTAAAATGGTTAGTTGATAATGCTGAATGTATCGTAACCTTATGGAACGGTTCTGCAATCGCAGTAACACCACCAAACTTTGTTGAGTTAGAAATTGTTGAAACTGACCCAGGCTTAAAAGGTGATACAGCAGGTACAGGCGGTAAACCGGCAACATTAAGCACAGGTGCGGTAGTGAACGTACCATTATTCGTACAAATCGGTGAAGTAATCAAAGTCGATACTCGTTCTGGCGAATACGTTTCTCGCGTGAAATAATTTTTATCACTATCTAAAACTGAAGCCCTGTATTATACAGGGCTTCATTATTTCTATCGCTTCTATTTCACTAATTTTAATGTTGATGCTTTTTTCACTTTTGGCTTCTGCATTTTATCAGTGCCTGTGCGAGCTTGGTAAGCCTCAACGCTATAATACTCTTCTTCTTGGAACATAATGCCATCGCCCGTTTCTTGGGCATAAATGGCTTCCATTGCACCAAAAGGAATATGAATATCCCTTAGCATTCCCTGAAAGCGTGCACTAAAACCAATGTATTCATCAGTTGCCACATATTGTCCGACTGATCGAGAAGAAATATTTAAGATGATTTTTCCTTCTTTTACAAATTCAACTGGCACATCAACATCTGGATATTCTGCGTTTACCAATAAATAGGGCGTGTTGTCGTTATCAATAATCCAGTTGTAATAAGCATTATAAAGATAAGGTCTTAACGGTTTCATTAATCTTTATCGTCCATCAAATGTTTTGGAGCTTCACCGCCAACAGATTGAATAAAACTATCACGCTGGAACACTCTCGTCATATAAGTGTTAATTGGTTTTGCTGTAGTACCCGTAAATTTCACGCCTAATAGCTGCATACGCCATAATAATGGGGCAATATAGCAATCAACAAGGCTGAAATCATCACTCATAAAATAAGGCTTAGCCGCAAAAACAGGAGCTAATGCTAAAATATCTTCTTTGAGCTGAGCTAATGCTTTTTTCGCTTCTGCTGACTCAGGATCTTTGTTCACTAAATCAATTTGAGCGTACCAATCTTGCTCGATACGGTAGATGTTCAAACGACACTGACCACGAGAAACAGGATAAACAGGCATTAATGGTGGGTGTGGAAAACGCTCATCTAAATATTCCATAATAATACGAGGGTTAAATAACACCAACTCACGATCAACTAAGGTTGGAATATTGCCATAAGAATTCAATTCCAATAAATCTTCAGAAATACTACCTAGCATAACGTTCTCAATTTCATAAGGAACACCTTTTTCTGCTAAGACAATACGCACTTGGTGGCTGTAAATATCATTTTTATCTGAAAAAAGCGTCATTACCGAACGTTTATTTATACTACTCGTCATTTATATCTCCGATGATTAAATTTAACAAAAATAAAATTAGTTATTGATTATATCATATTTTAACCAATAGATAACAGCCCTAAAATTTGGCTTTATCATATCAAATATCTAAGCAAACGTTTGCCTTGTATGGTATCATCACAGCGTTTTATATTAGCAGAATAAGGATTTAAAATGTCTGACAAAGTCGAAATTGCCATTATTATGGGGTCAAAAAGTGATTGGGCGACAATGTCTGAAGCCACGCAAATTTTAGACCAATTTGGTTTGAGCTACCACGTTGAAGTGGTTTCTGCTCATCGCACACCAGATAAACTTTTTTCTTTTGCAGAAAATGCCCAAGCGAATGGCTATAAAGTCATTATTGCAGGTGCAGGAGGAGCAGCTCATTTACCCGGTATGATTGCAGCAAAAACCATTGTACCTGTGCTAGGTGTACCGGTTAAAAGCTCAATGCTAAGCGGTGTCGATAGCCTTTATTCTATCGTACAAATGCCGAAAGGCATTCCTGTTGGCACACTTGCAATTGGCCCTGCTGGTGCAGCAAATGCAGGCTTATTAGCAGCACAAATTTTAGCAGCTTTCAACCCAGAAATTGCGGAAAAATTACATCACTTCCGCCAAACACAAACTCAAATGGTGTTAGATAACCCTGATCCTCGTATTGAATAATCACGTTTTACAAATGTCTAAAAAATTATTAATTATCCACACAGGTGGTACAATTTCAATGAAAGAAGGGGAAGACGGCAAAGTCTCCCCTTCTGCTGAAAATCCATTATTAAGTGCGTTAGAACGCTTAAACCACCCTGCAAAATTGGTGCAAGAATCCTTATTTAATATTCCCTCTCCACATATCAATATTGAGCATTGGGAACAGTTAAAAACTCGTATAGAGCAAGCCGTAAACGAAGAAAATGTTGATGGTATTGTGATTACGCACGGTACAGATACTTTAGAAGAAACCTCTTATTTCCTTGATTTAGCCTTAAATGTGAACGTTCCTATCGCTATCACAGGGGCTATGCGTTCAAGTAATGAACTTGGCTCAGACGGCTTAATTAACCTACAAAGTGCAATTTTAGTTGCCTTAAATGAAGAAAGCCGAGATAAAGGCGTTCTAGTGGTAATGAATGATGAAATCCATAATGCCAAATTTGTAACCAAAACCCACACAACCAATGTTGCTACATTTCAAACCCCAACATTCGGGCCTTGTGGTTTGGTTACAAAAGAATCGGTAATTTTCTTCCAAAAATTGACCGCTTACGAGCGTTTTCCTATAAATCAGCTCACTAAAACGAATGTTCAACTACTCAAAGCCTATGCTGGAATGGACAGTTTCTTACTTGAGAAACTTGCCGAAAGCCGTTGTGATGGTGTCGTGATTGAGGCATTAGGTGCAGGTAACTTACCGCCCAGCTGTCTTGATGGCGTAGCTGCTTTAGTGAAAGCGAATATCCCTGTTGTGATTGTTTCCCGTGCCTTCAACGGCATTACTCAATATGTGTATGATTATGTGGGCGGCGGCAAACAGCTCAAACAACAAGGCATTATTTTTACCAAAGGTTTAAGCGGACAAAAAGCTCGCATTAAATTGATGGTATTACTCAACCAACAATTAGATAAACCACTATCCGATTATTTCTAAATTCGAGAACATTATATGCAAAAAAGTGCTATCTACCCTCCCGTTTATGTATTAGGCAATGGTCAATTAGGCAGAATGCTGCGTTATGCAGGTGCACCACTTGATATTGAAGTAAAACCGCTTGCCTTTGATGCTCCTGTGTTTGATATTGAGCCAAACAGCATTATTACCGCTGAAATTGAACGCTGGGCAGATACGCCTTTAACGCAGCTACTCGGTAATCATAAAAATTTTGTGAATCTCAATGTGTTCGGGCGATTAGCCGACCGTTTTACGCAAAAATCCCTGCTTGATGAACTCAATCTTGCCACCTCAAGCTGGCAATTACTGGAAAATGCGGAGCAATGGCAACAGATTTTCCAAAATATCGGCGAAAAAGTAGTGGTGAAACGCCGTACAGGTGGCTATGACGGGCGTGGACAATGGATTGTTACCCAAGACTCTATTCAACAAATCACGCCAGATTTATACGGCAAAGTGATTGCGGAAAAATTTATTCCGTTTGATGGCGAAATCTCGATTGTGGGGGCAAGATTCCGTGATGGTTCAACACGCTTCTACCCGACTTCTCATAATCTCCAACAAAATGGCATTCTTCGTTATTCAGTATCTGATGTAAATTTATCAAACCAAGCGATTTATCAGCAACAAGCTGAACAAATGCTCGGGGCGGTTATGCAGAAATTAGATTACATCGGCGTGATGGCGATGGAATGTTTTATAGTAGGCGATAAATTACTCATTAATGAACTCGCCCCTCGTGTTCACAACAGCGGACATTGGACACAACTCGGTTGCTCTATCAGCCAATTTGAGTTACATATACGAGCATTACTTGATTTACCAACACCCGAACTCAAACAAATCGCCCCAAGTGTGATGGTTAATTTAATCGGTATTGAACACTCAAACCAATGGTTAAATCTCCCATTTAGCCAACTCCATTGGTATGGAAAGGATGTTCGAGCAGGTAGAAAAGTTGGACATATTAACTTTACTCATCCAGACAAAAACACTCTGATTGATTTACTCGAACAGCTAAGACCAAACTTAACGGAAGATTTTAATTCAGGGCTAGATTGGGCGATTGAAAAGCTCAAGTAAGCGGTTGAATTTTGATAATTTCTTGCAAATCTATAAAGTACAAGTTATCTGACTTGTGCTTTTTTACTGCCTCCCCAATGGTGCGAGCGTCCTCACTCGTACCAAACAAGCGGTTAATTTACCGCTAAAATTTGCAAAATATTCAGAATAATTGGCCGCTTGTAACTTATATTAAATAGCATTAGCGTGGGCGCTAATGCTATCAGGGATATCGGAGGAATTTAGTCTATATACCTCATCTAACTTCACCTGCATACCATCACTATATTCACTGATAGTTTTGCAAAATTTAATTTTTATTCCCTCACATCTAGGGTAGGATACTAAATTTTCATTTAAATACTCGCCCCCCAATGAAAATGGAATTATAGGCATAAGAATGTTATTTATATGTAGAAGATCAACCCCACCTTGTTCCACTGCTTGTTGATAGCGATAGAATGTATCTCGACTCATTCCCATTGCTTTACAGGCTTGTGAAATATTTCCAAGTTCTTCTGCTAAATTAAGCAAACCAGTCTTGTGTTTAATGAGAGGATTAGAATAAAACATGAGAGTTTCCTTTTTGTTTAGATTGATTTTTGACACCCATATTCTAAACGGGAAACTCTCACTTTTTATAATGATTTGTCAGATCAAGTCTGATCTTCTACAGTTTATCTGTAATACGAGTATCAAGCCGCACATCTGCCTGATGTTGTAACTGCTCTGCTTGATTTTGTTGGTATTGCTGTTGGCGTTGTTGCTGAGCAGCATCAATTTGTTGTTGGAACGGATCGATTCTTTCTGGTGCAATCGTATTAGCTTGAGAAGCTAGCGATACGCCCAATCCAATAGCAGTTAAAATAAAATCAGGTGCTTTTTTCATAATACAAACTAACTAAAGAAGAGAACTTGATTTTTCGAGTCTATAAGAATTTCTTTAGGCTAGCAAGCTCCATTTTGAGGATGAGTGTGCTTTTCTGACTTATCTTCCTTTTTATGCTATCATTTCCGCCATTTTTATACTACAGAGAATAGAATAACCGTGTTAGTTTCAGATTTTCATTTTGACTTACCCGATGAGCTCATCGCTCGCTACCCGACTGCTGAGCGTTCTGCCAGCCGGTTGCTCCACTTAAATGGCGAAACAGGCAAGTTTGCCGATCAACAATTTGTGGATTTATACGATCATATTAATGAAGGGGATCTACTGATCTTCAATAACACCCGTGTAATCCCTGCTCGTCTTTACGGTCGTAAACCAAGCGGAGGGAAAGTCGAGGCGTTGGTCGAACGTGTGTTAGATGAACACCGCTGTTTGGCTCACGTTAAAGCCTCAAAAGCACCAAAAGAAGGGGCTGAGTTAATTTTCGGGGAAGATAAGTTAGGCGAAGGAAATGGATTTACTGCCACAATGGTCGCCCGCCACGATACATTATTTGAACTCAAATTTAGTGAGCAACATCCGTTGTTTGATTTATTACAACTGGCTGGACATATGCCTCTGCCGCCTTATATCAACCGCCCAGATGAAGATGCTGACCAAGAGCGTTATCAAACGGTTTACAGCAAAGTGTTAGGAGCTGTTGCTGCCCCAACCGCAGGCTTACATTTTGATAATGCAATGCTTGAAAAACTGAAAGTAAAAGGCGTAAATACCGCATTTGTTACCCTCCACGTTGGGGCTGGCACATTTCAACCTGTGCGAGTAGATACGATTGAAGAACATAAAATGCACGCAGAATATGCCGAAGTGAGCCAAGAAGTGGTGGATAAAATTTTAGCAACTAAAGCTAACGGCAAACGTGTGATTGCGGTTGGTACAACCTCTGTTCGTTCGGTTGAAAGTGCCGCTCAAGCAGCCGAAAAGGAAGGCAAACTGATTTCACCATTCTTCTCAGATACATCCATTTTCCTTTATCCTGGAAAAACCTTCAAAGTCGTTGATGCGTTAGTAACGAATTTCCATTTACCAGAATCGACATTGATTATGTTAGTTTCTGCTTTTGCAGGCTACAAAAACACAATGAACGCCTATGCCCACGCTGTTGAGGCAAAATACCGATTCTTCAGCTATGGTGATGCAATGTTTATTAATAAAAATCCGAATGCGTTGAATGATGTGCCACTCTAACCTACAGCCCCAAAGAGCCTGAATTATGCCTAACCTAGTACGGCTTTGCCGTGCTAGGTAAACCTATTTGATCAATAAAACTGCTTATACCAAGGCGAAAATAAGTCTCTCGCTTGCATAATTTTAAATGAGTTTTGATAAAACTTAACCCTAATCATTCCGACTTTTGCGGTATTTAATACTTCAATGCCTTTTCTTTCTAAACGCTCGACTACTTGCTTGTTTGGTAATTTCCACGGATTCCATCTGCCTGCGGAAATAAAAGCGAATTGCGGTTCGGCTAAGGCTAGTAAGGTTTCACTAGTACTACTTTTACTGCCGTGATGCCCGACTTGTAAGAAATCAATTTTCCTGATATTTGGGGCAAATCGGCGTTCTTGCTCTATGCCAGAATCGCCTGTGAGCAAAATCTGCAAGCGGTCATTTTTTGCCAAAATAATGCAAGAGTCGTGATTTTTAGCTCGTTCTACAATTTGTGATGGGTAAAATGCGGATAAATGCCATTCTCCGAACTGCCACGACTTCCCTTGAATGCAAGGTTCCGGTGCAACATTGCGGTAACGAACTTTACTTGAGCTAATCAGCCGAGCATTTGGGTAAGCAGAGAGTAAATCGACTACTCCACCTGAGTGGTCATTATCATCGTGGCTGAGAAAAATGGCTTCTACAGAAATGCCGTTGCGTTTTAGATAGGGCAATATTTCGAGCTTTGCCATTGAATTTATCTTGCCATCACCAGATTGCCAACTTGAACCTGTGTCATAAATTACTGCTTTGTTTTGCTCATAAATCAATGCCATTGCTAACCCTTGCCCAACATCAAACATAATCCATTCTGATTTGGCTTGACTAGCCCATTTATGCAGATAAAAACTCAAGTTGAACAATATTGATAATGTAACTGCACTGAGCCATTTTTTATAAGAAAGCTCATATACTTTGCAATAAAGACATAATAAAACCAATAGATTAAGTGAAAGCAACTGCCATTGTTGCCAATAGCTTAGCGTAAACCACGCATTAGAAAGGGGTGTTAATAGCCATAAACTCTCTTGAGCAAGATAATCCGCCAGTTGCCAAGTAGAAAAGAGGTTGTCGGTTAATAGACTGAATAAAATCAGCGGTACAAGCAAAAAACTGTAAAGAGGTACAATAATCAGATTGGCAAGTAAGGCAAAGGCAGATACGCCCTCAAAAAAATAGAGCTGAACAGGCGAGAAAACCAGCCAAATTCCAATTTGTAAATGCAAAAGTGATAACCACAAGCGGTTGAATTTCATCATTTTTTTGCGAGTTTCATCAGAAATAAAGCGATTTAAAGGGAAAATTTGATACCACAGAATCAAGCTGACTACCGCTAACACAGAGAGCCAAAAACTGTCAGAAAGTAAACTGAGTGGGTCAATAACCACCAATAAGGCTACAATTCTCCACCAAAGTTGCCAAGCGGTGTAATGCCGCCTTAAATATTGGCAAAGCAACACAAAGGCAATAGCGAATAAGGCTCTTACTGTCGGCTCAGCAAAGCCCGCTAAATAGCTATAAACAAAGGCGGTTAGAAAGCCCACTATTCTTGCAAAATAAAGTGAAAATCCGACCGCTTGTAACCACTTAAGCCTACTTTTCAAACAAAACCATTGCAGGCTTTTCGCCAAATAAAATCCAAACAGCATCGCAAGCCCAATGTGTAAGCCTGAAATAGCAATTAAATGAGCTGTGGCTGTTTGTTGAAATAGCCCCCAATCAGCTGTTTTTAGCCAAGCTCTTTCGCCGAAAGCAAGCGCTAATAATAAGCCTTGTGTAGGTAAATTTTCCGTGTCTGCTTTAACTTTATGTAGCCAGTCTGTCCGAAAGCTACTCTCTATTTGAGCTAATTTTTCCACTTTCCGAGCAGTCGCCGTCATATGGATATGATTGGCAAAATACCAACGCTGGCGATCAAAATTACTGATATTACTGCGGGCCGAAATCGGGCGTAGTGTGAGTTCTGCTTGATAATAGTGATTAAGCAATAATGGCTGCTCTGCTTGCCAATTTAGGTAGATATTCTCACCAGTTGGCAGTGTAGCAATAGCGGTTTGATAATCGGTTTGCTTAAGGATTTTGCTAATTTTAAATTGAGTGTTCTGTTTACTAGCGGTTATATTTTCCACATTTTTTGCAACTTGGAAAATGTGAAAATAACTAACGCAGATTATCATACCAAGTAGAAAAATAAGTTTGGCTCGAACATAAATGCTGTAGATTAAGATTACTCCACCCAAAGTAATGCCAGCTATTAGCCAATCTCTAGGCAACAGCAAGATAGGCAGATGGAATAAAAAGAGAGCAATACAAAAACGATCCAACATAATCAAAAGGTTAATTTTTTAACCCAAGTATGCCGTTAAAGATGATAGTTTTCAGAAGAATTTGGTAAATTTTCGACGCAGATCGCAAAAATAAACCGAAAAAAGAAAGGCAGACTAAAAAGTCTACCTTATCCGAGAAAAGAGAAACTACGCTTTTTGATCTTCTGCGTAACTTACCGCTGCGGTAAATAGTACGTCTGTTGAAGAGTTTAATGCTGTTTCAACTGAATCTTGAATTACTCCAATCACAAAGCCTACACCAATTACTTGGGCTGCAATATCATTTGGAATATTAAATAAGCTACACGCTAATGGAATTAATAATAATGACCCACCGGCAACACCTGAAGCGCCACAAGCACAGATTGAAGCTACAATGCTTAATAATAATGCAGTTGCGAAATCCGGTTGAATCCCTTGTGTATAAGCTGCAGCTAAAGTTAATACCGTAACTGTAATTGCTGCACCTGCCATATTGATAGTTGCACCTAAAGGAATGGCTACAGATGCAATTTCATCACGCACACCTAAACGCTTCGCTAAGTTCATATTCACCGGGATATTCGCAGCCGAACTACGTGTAAAGAATGCAGTTACACCACTCTCACGCAAGCAAGTAAATACTAATGGATATGGGTTGCGACGTGTTTTCCAGAACACTAATAATGGGTTTAATACTAATACAACTAATAACATTGCTCCCACTAATACTAATAATAAGCGTGCGTAACCTTCAAATGCATCTAAACCATTTACAGCAACAGTTTCAGCCACCAAGCCAAATACGCCGATAGGTGCGAACGCAATCACAATTTTCACCACAAATGAAACTGCATTGGCTAAATCATTTAAAAACGCTTTTGAACTTGCTGAACCGTGACGGAATGCAATCCCTAAACCAATAGACCATGCAAGAATACCAATGAAGTTTGCATTGCTTAACGCAGCAAGAGGGTTATCCACTAAGTTAAAAATAACGGTTTTTAAAATTTCACCAATACCTTGCGGCGGCGTTAAACCATCAGGGCTTGAAGTTAGCTCTAAAGTTGTTGGGAACATAAAACTTAGCACAACAGCAGTTAATGCAGCACAAAATGTACCTAGTACATAAAGCACTAAAATTGGCTTTAATTTGCTGTCTGAACCTACTTCTTTATTCGCAATAGCTGATAACACTAATACAAAGACTAAAATAGGTGCAATAGCACGGAGAGATTTAACAAAGAATTGACCTAATACGCCAACGCTCACTGCCCAATCTTTATTAATAAATGCCAGTAGAACCCCTAGCACTAAACCGATGGCGATGCGTAATACTAAATTACCGCCAAGAATTTTTGATGATAATGATTGACTCATAACATTTCACTTCTGTAAGACAAAAATAAGGATAAATACTATTTACCCACCCGAAAAACAAGGTTGTTAGATTAGCGGAAAAATAGCCAATATGGAATAAACAAGCGGTCATTTTTTTCAATTTTTTTGCAAAAAGCTAATTTTGCTATTTTCAGATTAATTGATTTTATTCATACTAACTCCCTTGAAGATAACTTTTCTTTCAGTACAATAACATTTAACTTATTCACTTTTCTAACAACTTATGAAACCTAAAAATAAAGCTGATTTCCAACGTGTGATCAATGCAACAAATTATTCAATGAAAGGCTTAAAGGCAGCTTATATTAATGAAGCGGCATTCCGTCAAGAATTTTGGTGTGCAGTTATTTTATTTCCACTAGCCTTAATTTTAGGCGACACTAACATTGAAAAAGCCTTGTTAGTTGGAACACTCTTTTTAGTGCTTATTGTTGAATTATTAAATAGTGCGATTGAATCCGTTGTGGATCGTATTGGCTCTGACTTTCACGAATTGTCTGGCAGAGCAAAAGATTTTGGTTCGGCAGCCGTATTTTTATCAATGATTTTACTGGCAATTACTTGGATATTCATTTTATTCTTCTAATGCCCTGTTATAACACCAATACTTACTGAGGTATTTCTATGAACTTTAAGAAAACATTACTTTCTCTTGCTATTTTAGGCTCAGCCTCTGCAATAGCGTATGAAACCGATAAAACCTATAGTTTTACTGTGCTACATACCAATGACTTACACGGTCATTTCTGGCAAAGTGATAAGGGCGAGTATGGCTTAGCGGCACAAAAAACATTAATTGACGCTATTCGTAAAGAAGTTGAACAGAAAGGCGGATCAATCTTAGTGTTAAATGCAGGCGATGTGAATACAGGTGTACCCGAATCAGATATGCAAAACGCTCGTCCTGATATTGAGGGTATGAATGCGATTGGTTATGACGCTATGGTGTTAGGCAATCACGAATTTGACTTCCCTCTCCAAATCCTTTCAATGCAAGAACAATGGGCGAAGTTCCCTTTTATTTCAGCTAACGTTATTAATAAAAAAACAGATAAGCCTATTGTTAAACCCTATATTATTCTTGAGCGAGGTGGTTTAAAAATTGCCGTTGTTGGTCTTACAACTGAAGATACTGCAAAATTAGGTAATCCTGATGTAACTGAAAATGCGGTATTTAAAAACCCGATTGAAACGGCAAAAACAACGCTTGCAGAAATTAACAAAACTGAAAAACCGGATGTGCGTATTGCTTTAACTCATATGGGCTACTATTTTGACGGTAAACACGGTACAAACGCACCGGGCGATGTAACAATGGCAAGAACGCTTGATAAAGGAGCTTTTGATCTAATCATTGGTGGACATACACACGATACCGTTTGTATTGATGAGAAGGGGCAATTCAAAGCGAAATATACACCGGGCGAAGAGTGTAAACCAGATTTCCAAAATGGTACTTGGATTGTTCAAGCTGGCGAATGGGGTAAATTTGTCGGCCGTGCTGATTTTGAATTTAAAAATGGCAAAACTACTTTAGTAAAATATGAGTTAATCCCAGTAAACTTGAAAAAAACCATCAAAAAAGAAGATGGCACGAGAGAATATGAGCTTTACCAGCCTGAAATTAAAGCTGATGAAGCAACCTATGCTCTGTTAAAAAAATATCAAGATGAAGGCGACCAAAAACTAAATATTGAGGTGGGTAGCGTTAAAGGCTTATTAGATGGTAAACGTGAACATATTCGCTTCCATCAAACGAATCTCGGCCGCTTAATTGCTCAATCTCAAATGGAGCGAGTAAAAGCAGACATCGGGATTATGAACTCGGGTGGTATTCGTACCTCAATTGAGGAAGGCAAAGTAACCTATAAAAACTTACTGACCGTTCAACCATTCGGTAATATGATTGCAACGGTGGATTTAAAAGGGCAAGAACTATTAGATAGCCTTACTGCTATCGCATTAAAAGATGTTGATACCGGTGCTTATCCTCAATTTGCAGGTATTTCAATGACCGTTGATCGTAATGCAAAAACCATCTCTGAAGTAAAAATCGGCGGAAAACCGTTTGATGCTGAGAAAACCTATAAAGTTTCTCTACCTGACTATGTTGCGGCAGGTGGCGATGGTTATCCATTACTGAAAAAACACCCTAGCTATGTGAACACAGGCTTTATTGATGCTGAAATGCTGAAAACATACTTTGAAGAAAATAAAGTGATTGAAGCGGATAAATACGATCCAAAAGATGACATTATTTTCAAATAATTAAAGGTAAATGGGGAAATCAAATGATTTGTCAGATCAAGTCTGATCTTCTACAAATGATTTCCCCACTTTTTTAGCCTCCAGAAAGTTTTACTTTAAAACCTTTTCCTTCCAAAATTTGTTTAATCAGTTCACGGTTATCGCCTTGAATTTCAATAATCCCCTCTTTAAACGAACCACCGCAGCCTAACTTACGCTTCAACTCTGAAGCAAGCGAATTAAGAGCTTTATCATCTAAATCAAGCCCCGTAATCACACAAACACCTTTTCCTTTACGCCCACTGGTTTGGCGTTGAATGCGAATAATCCCATCGCCTTTTGGGCGTTCTTCTTTCATAATTTCTGGCTTAATTCTGCCTGTTTCGGTTGAATAGACTAATGTCATTTGCAAATTTTTCCTCAGATATGACCGCTTGTATCATTTAAAAAGGCGGAAAATTCCGCCTATTGATTAACCATTAATAGATTGATTTATGGATTTGAGTACCGCTAATGGAGCAGCCGCTTGGGTAATCGGGCGACCAATGACTAAGAAATCTGAACCTGTTTCTATCGCTTGTTTTGGTGTCATTACACGGCGTTGGTCAGCAAAATCACTCCCTTCCGGGCGAATACCCGGTGTGATTAATTTGAAATCTTCCCCACAATGTGTGCGTAATACTTCAACCTCTTGTGGTGAACAGACAACCCCGTCTAAACCTGCACGCTGAGCTAAATGTGCTAACCGAATGACTTGCTCCATTGGTGAAGCATTAATACCAATTTGTAATAAATCTAGATCTTCCATACTGGTTAAAACCGTTACCGCAATCAATAATGGTGCATCTTTGCCATAAGGTTCTAAGATTTTTTTCGCATCTTCCATCATTTTTAAGCCGCCTGAAGCATGTAAATCTACCATCCATACGCCTAAATCAGCGGCTGAACGTACTGCACGGGCAACGGTATTTGGAATATCGTGATATTTTAAATCAAGGAATACATCAAATTTACGGTCGTGTAACTGTTTTAAGAAATTTGTACCTAATGTGGTAAACATCTCTTTGCCCACTTTTAAACGACAAAGTGATGGATCAACTAAATCCACAAATTCCAGTGCCTCACGTTCCGTTTCATAATCTAAAGCAACAATGACTTTATTGTTCATACTGAACTCCTTAATTTTATTAGATAAGACCATCGATACTCTGTATCGGTTTAATTTTTTCCCATTGGTTACAAGATGGGCATTGCCACATTAAGCGATAACTTTGATAACCACAATTTAAGCAACGATATTGAAAACCTTTCTTGATTTGATTCCCCACCATATTATGCAGTAACACCAAACTCTCTTTACCATTTCCCTCTTCCGCAAAATCCGCTTGATATCGAATGAATCGATGGAAAGTAATCAAACTCGGATAAGCACTTAGCTGCTGATATAATTTAGAATGTGCTGCATTAATACCATCTTTCTCTTCAATAAATTCGGTTAATGCAATATCTACGCTACTATTATGTTTGACTTGATTAGCTTTAATCAAGAACAACTCATATCCATTAGGATCATTTAGAGCGATATAACATTGCTTCACTCGACTAAGCACTTCACTAATATAATCAGGATCTTGTTGTAGAATTTGCTCAAAATAACCTAATGCTTTGCTAAACTCTTCCTGTTCCAAATAGAAATCAGCTAGCATTATCGAAGCTCGTGTAGATTGAGGGTAATAATCTAAAGCTTTGTTTAACACTTCTACAAATGCAATTTTATCGTCAAATTTGACCACTTGTGCATATTCACAATAAAAATGAGATAATGGAATTTTATCGGATTCTGGCGAAATTTTTAGTAACTTTTCAGCAACATTAATTACTTTCTTCCATTCTCGTGTTTTTTGATAAACTACCGTCAGTTGAGATAAGGAATGTTTAGCAAATTCAGGTTCATCAACTAATGAAATATAATAATTTTCTGCTCGATCATAAAAACCTGCCGCCATAAAATCTTTAGCCAATTGCTGTTTAGCGAGCAATTTCTGTTCAAATGAATAGTCAGGATTATTTTCTAAGGCTTGATGAATACGCAAAGCTCTATCAACCTCACCCCTTGAGCGAAACAAATTACCTAAGGTTAATTCAGCTTCAAATTGGGATTCAGTCGAGATTTGATTTTCAGACTCTTGCTTTTGTAGCATAGAAAGGAAAAGATCAACTGCCTTTTCCTGTTGATTAGATAAAAGGAAGTTCAATCCCGTAACATATTCACGAGAAAACTTATTATTGACAGTTTCTTGATCCTTTTTTGCACTACGCTGCCCCATATACCAACCGTATAATGCGGCAATAGGCAACAAAAGGAACAATAATTCAAGCATTGATTATTCAACCTTTGGCGTGGTTAATTCAGTTATCTGCTGACCTTGACGTTTTACACGGCGGTTTAATGCAATATTTTGCACTTTCACTTTTAAGTAAAAAATACCCGTTACTAACCAGCCTAAAATTAGCCCTAATCCAAATAAAATTGCAACTAATGTTGATAGACGTAATTCACTTTGGGCAATAATATAATTGAAAGCAATAAGTTGATCATTATTCGCACCAATTGTAATTGCAACAATAATAACAGCAATAACAAGTAAAATACCAAAAATATACTTAATCATATCATCTCCTTCACTACAGAAATTTATAATTTGATGAGAATTAGACTATATCCACTCGCTCTTTTAAATCTTTACCTGCTTTAAAATGAGGCACATATTTCCCAGATAACGTGACACTGTCCCCTGTTTTAGGATTACGTCCTACACGAGGTTGACGATAATGTAATGAAAAACTACCAAAACCTCTTACTTCAATACGCTTACCTTTTTCTAAGGTTAGTGTTAAATGTTCTAAAATCTCTTTTACACAATTCTCTACTGTTTTAATATGCAAATTTGGATTTTTAGCCAATAAACTCTCAATTAATTCAGATTTGGTCATATCTTCCTCATCAAAATCGTTATAGCAATTTTAAATAATCACTCATAATTAAATGAATATTTAAAATAGCAATTTAAGTTTAAATGGGTATGCATCAAACATACCCATTTAATTGATTGGCTAAGTACTAATTATTCACCTTTAGCTGCTTTGAAAGCTTCAGCAAATGCATTTGGTACTGCAACTTCTTCTTTGTTCACTTGAGCAATTGCAGCTGATTCTTCTGCTTGGTCTTTTGCACGAACAGATAAGTGAACGATGCGTGATTTACGATCTACGCCGGTATATTTTGCTTCAACTGTATCATTTACTGCAACTTCACTGCTTAAATCTGCTGCACGGATATAACCTTCCACACCACCTGCTAATTCAACTTTAGCACCCTTAGCATCAACTTCTACTACTGTAGCTGAAACGATTTCACCTTTTTTTGCACCATCAACAAAGTTTGTGAATGGATCAGATTCTAATTGTTTAATACCTAAAGAAATACGCTCTTTAACTGCATCAACTTGTAGAACTACTGCTTCAACTTCGTCACCTTTTTTGTAGTTACGAACAGCTTCTTCGCCTGAAATATTCCAAGAAATATCTGATAAGTGAACTAAACCATCGATACCACCTTCTAAACCGATGAAGATACCGAAATCAGTAATTGATTTAATTTTACCTGATACTTTATCGTTTTTGTTGTGAGTTGCTGCAAATTGTTCCCACGGGTTTGCTTTACATTGTTTTAAACCTAGAGAGATACGGCGACGCTCTTCATCAACTTCAAGTACCATTACTTCAACAACATCACCTACATTAACTACTTTAGATGGGTGAATGTTTTTGTTTGTCCAATCCATTTCTGAAACGTGAACTAAACCTTCAACACCGTCTAAAATTTCAACGAAGCAGCCGTAATCAGTTAAGTTAGTTACTTTACCTGTTAATTTGCTATTTACCGGGTGGTTTTCAGCGATTACTGCCCAAGGATCTTGACCTAATTGTTTTAAGCCTAATGATACACGAGTTTTCTCTTTATCAAATTTTAATACTTTAACAGTAACTTCATCACCTACATTAACCACTTCGCTTGGGTGTTTAACACGTTTCCACGCCATATCAGTGATGTGTAATAAACCGTCAACGCCACCTAAATCAACAAATGCACCGTAGTCAGTTAAGTTTTTAACTGTACCTTTAACTTCAGAACCTTCAACTAAGTTTGCTAATACAGCATCACGATCTTGGTTGCTTTCTGTTTCGATAACAGCACGACGGGATACAACTACGTTGTTACGTTTTTGATCTAATTTGATTACTTTAAATTCGTACTCTTTGCCTTCTAAATTTAAAGAATCACGAACAGGACGAATATCAACCAATGAACCTGGTAAGAATGCACGTACACCGTTTAATTCAACAGTGAAACCACCTTTTACTTTACCATTTACGAAACCAATAACTGTAGCTTGTTCTTCAAATGCTTTCTCTAAAGCAATCCAAGCTTCGTTACGTTTTGCATCACCACGAGAAACAACTGTTTCACCGAAGCCATCTTCAACAGCTTTAAGAACAACATCTACTTCATCACCAACTTGAACTTCAAGTTCACCTTGGGCATTAGTAAATTCTTCCGCTGGAATTGATGATTCAGATTTGAAACCTGTATCAACAATAACATAACCTTTTTGGATAGCAACAACAGTACCTTTAACAACATCACCTAAACGTGGTGTAGCTGAAAATGATTCTTCAAGTAGTTGAGCAAACGATAATTCTGACATAATAAATCTTCTATAAAATAAACATCCATCTAACGTCCTGTTAAACGGGGTTGGTAATAAAAGCTAAACAAATCCTATGTAAAGCCACAAACTAAAATTTAATATATTGAGCGATATGATCTAATGCTTGTTTAATCACATCATCAATAGATAAATGCGTTGAATCTAACAATAACGCATCTTTAGCTGGAACAAGAGGAGCAACTACCCGATTTCTATCACGGAAATCACGCTCTTTTATCTCAGCTAATATCTCATCAAAGTTAGCATTAAATCCCTTTTCTTGCAACTGTTTTACACGTCTTTTTGTGCGTTCTTCTGCACTTGCGTCTAAAAAGAGCTTAATTTGAGCATTTGGAAACACAACCGTCCCCATATCTCGCCCATCAGCAATTAATCCTTTTTCCGTGCTAAATGCTCTTTGACGTTCTAATAACGCCCTTCTAACCTTAGGAAAAGCAGCAATTTTAGAAGCATTTTGCCCTGCTTCGGCAGTACGAATTTGATCTCCTACATTTTCGCCATCTAAAATTACGCTAATTTCGCCATTTTGAGGCACAAATTGAATATTTAAATAGCGCCCTAATTCTGCTAATTTTTCTTCATCGTCAAGGGCAACATCTTTTTTAACTGCACTTAAGGCAGTAATGCGGTATAACGCCCCTGAATCTAGGAAATCGAAGCCTAATTTTTCTGCCAAAGCGTGACACAATGTGCCTTTGCCTGCACCACTAGGTCCATCAACTGTAATAACTATTTTTTCCATTATTTACCTTATTGTGCTTGTAATTCAGTAATAGTTACATCAAAGTTAAGTAATTGATCTCCACGTTGTACCACTACTTTAACCTTAGTATAAGGTGTCATTTCCGCTAACTCTTCCATCATTTGCGAGGGAGAAAGAGCATCAATATTCCCAACTTTAAGCACTAAGTCGCCAGCCTCAATACCTGCTTTTGCCGCTGGGCCATTTTTATCTACATTCGCAATAATTACACCTTTTTCGTAACCTTGCATTTTCGCTGTGTCGAGTAAATCGGTACTAACCCCAAAATAACCACGAATCACACGACCATCTTTAATAATCTTGTTCATAATTTGATTCGCCAGATTAATAGGGATTGCAAAATTTAAACCTTCAGATAATTCATTAGTATTCTTCCCAAAACGTAATGTATTGATACCAATTAATTCTCCGGCCGTATTAATTAATGCACCACCTGAATTTCCTTGATTGATAGACACATCGGTTTGAATAAAGTTTTGCCTTCCACTTTCAGTTAAGGTTTTACGACCAATCGCACTAACAATACCTTGCGTGATACTTTGCCCCAAATTTAACGGATTCCCAATAGCAAGTACCACATCACCAATTTCTAATTTTCTATCCAAATTTTGCGGAATAGTTGGTAGATTTTCAGCATCAATCTTTAGAACAGCTAAATCCGTAAATGAATCATCTCCAATTAATTTAACATTAGTGGAAATAACCCCATTTTGTAAAGCAATAACAATTTGATCTGCATTTTCAATAACATGCTTATTGGTTAAAATATAGCCATTACTACTCATAATTACTCCAGAACCTAGGTTTTCTACCTCAAAAGTAGAGTGCTCTGGACTAAAATTTCGACTATATACATTTACCACCGCAGGAGAAGCAATTTTAACGGCTGAATTATAACTAATAATCTCTTTTTGATTGAATGCTGTAAATACACCTACATTTTGAAATAATGGTGCAACAAATAAAATTAAAAATGCACAAAAAAGTCCAAAAATGACTGATTGTCCAATTTTTTTCAGCATTATAAATTCCTTGAAAGTGAATTATAAACGGCGGGCCTGCCAAAATGCTTTTGACCAATAAGGTGAATTCATATCAGAATAAATCACACCGCCTTTTGTTGAAGCATGTAAGAATTGCCCATTTTTAACATAGACTCCAACGTGTTTGCCGTTTGGGCCTCTACCTGTGTTGAAGAAAACTAAATCACCCGTCCTCAGATCCCGTTTAGATATACGCTGCCCTTCTTTAGCTTGATCTTTAGTTGTTCTTGGTAAGCTAATCCCGAATAAATCTCTAAAGGTAACTTGCATAAAACCAGAACAATCAATACCTGACTTACTATTGCCACCTAAACGATAACGTGTGCCTTTCCATTCGTGTTGCTGTTCACTCAAACGACTGATTGCCATAATAGGATCAGCTAGATCAGCGTGATACTCTGAATGATAAATTTTACTTTTTGCTTGTGCTTTGGAAACTGATTTATCTGAGCTAGAACAAGCTGACAATATAATTGCACTTGCTAACAAAGCCCCTAATGATAACCACCTTCTCACTAATTTCATCTTACACTCCTGATACTGAATATTTTCTTTATCATCTACCCCTGAAAGATAATTTATTTTCCTGACTGAATATTTGGTTGTTCAACACGATCACGCAACTTTTGGCTGGCTTTGAAAATGACTACTCTTCGTGCAGATACTGCTACATTTTCGCCTGTTTTAGGATTACGACCCGGTCTCGCTTTTTTCTCTCGCAGAGAAAAATTACCAAAGCCTGATAATTTAACTTCCTCACCTTTCTCTAGAGATACTCGAATTTCTTCAAAAAATAATTCAACAAATTGCTTAGCAACACGCTTTTCTAAGTCTAATTTTTCAATTAGATTTTCTGCAATTTCAATCTTGGTAAGTGCCATAATTGATCCTTATTTATTTTATGGCTGATATGACACCAGCCATATTTTATTTACTGACTAATCACGAAGTACCGCATTGAAACGAGTTGCCAATTCAGCTAATACTGCTTGAATGACCGCATTGATTTCACTTTCTTCTAATGTTTTTTCATTATCTTGAACAGTCAAACTAATCGCTAAACTTTTCTTACCTTCCGCTAAATTTGCACCACGGTAAACATCGAATAAGTTTAAGCCCACTAATTTACTACCTGCTGCCTGGCGACAAGTTTCTAACACTTCGCCTGCTGGAACAGCTTCATCAACCACTACCGCAATATCACGGTTATTTGCAGGGAATTTAGAAATTTCGCCCGCTTGTGCTACCGGTCGCTCTGCAATCGCTGATGCTAAAATCTCACATACAATCGGCTTACCTTTAATGCCAAATTTTTGCACGATTGATGGGTGAATTGTACCAATAAAACCGATCTCTTTGCCATCTAGCATAATGGCAGCAGATTGCCCCGGATGTAACGCTGGGAACTGTTTTGCCACAAATTGTAAATCATTACGGGCAGAAGTGAGAGAAAGCACACGTTCAATATCGCCTTTTAAATCAAAGAAATCCGCAGCTTCTGCTTTATTTTCCCAATGCACAGGGCGTTTATCGCCTACAATCGCCGCACCAAATACAAACTCTTGACGTACCGCAGATTCTGCATTGTTATCTGGAATAAAGCGTAAACCAGCTTCAAAAATACGCACTCGATTCTGTTGGCGACTTTGGTTATATACGATTGTATCCAATAAGCCGGTTAATAAAGATACACGCATTGCCGACATTTCACTTGAAATTGGGTTTGGTAGAATTAATGCCTCTTGCTCTGGGTGTAACCACGCTTGTTTTTTCGGATCGACAAAACTATAAGTAATTACTTCTTGATAATCGCTATCCACTAAAGCGGTACGGATACGGTTTGCCTCAAGTAATTTTTCAGGCGTACCTTTCATTGTTAAATGAGCAAGTGGCGAATTATTTGGAATGCTGTTATAGCCGTAAATTCGAGCAACCTCTTCAATCAGATCTTCTTCGATCTCAATATCAAAACGCCAGCTTGGAGCAACAGCTGTCCAAGTATCATTTGCAAATGTTACTTTTAAGCCTAAGCGAGTTAAAATATCCGTTACCGTTTCATCTTCAATATGATGACCGATTACCGAATCTAATTTACTGCGTCTAAGCGTGACAGTATTACGTTTTGGTAAATTTTCTTCACTTACTGCTTCTACAATTTCGCCTGCTTCGCCACCGCAAATTTCTAATAATAGTGCAGTTGCACGTTCCATTGCTTGACGTGTTAATTCAGGATCAACACCACGCTCAAAACGATGAGAAGCATCAGTGTGTAAGCCATATTGACGAGCTCGACCTGTAATCGCTAACGGCGCAAAGAATGCTGCCTCTAATACTACATCTTTAGTATTTTCACTTACACCACTTACTTCGCCACCAAAGATACCCGCCATTGCCAGTGCACCTTTGCTATCGGCAATTACAAGTGTATTCGGTTGTAATTTTGCTGTTGTGCCATCTAATAACACTAATTCTTCGCCTTCTTTTGCCATACGCACTTGAATGCCGCCCTCAATTTTGTCTGCATCAAAGGCGTGCATTGGCTGACCTAATTCTAAAAGGCTTAAGTTAGTAATATCAACAATCGGATCGATTGAGCGAATACCACAGCGGCGTAATTTTTCTTGTAACCATAATGGCGAAACTGCTTTTACATTCACATTTTTAACCACACGAGCTAAATAACGCGGGCAAGCCTCTGGCGCTTGTAATTCAACCACCACTTTATCAGAAATCGTTGCAGGAACAGACGTAATTGTTGGGGCTTTAACATCAACTCGGTTAATCACACCCACTTCACGAGCAATACCAGCAATGCTTAAGCAATCAGCACGGTTTGGCGTTAAACTGATTTCAATCGCCACATCATTTAAATTTAAATATTCACGGAAATCTTGACCGATTGGCGCATCTGCAGGCAACTCAATAATACCGCTATGATCTTCTTTAATGCCTAATTCAGAGTAAGAACAAAGCATACCTTCTGATGGCTGACCGCGTAATTTGGTCTTCTTAATTTTGAGATCGCCCGGTAAAACTGCACCATCAACTGCACAAGCGACTTTTAAACCTTGACGGCAGTTCGGTGCACCACATACGATATCTAATAAGCGTTCGCCACCGACATTCACTTTTGTTACACGCAATTTATCAGCATCAGGGTGTTTAGCACACTCAACAACTTCACCAACAACTACCCCAGAAAAACTACCCGCTACAGGTTCTACATCATCAACTTCTAAACCTAACATTGTAATTTGGTCGCATAATTGCTCTGTGCTAATTTCTGGGTTTACCCATTCACGCAACCAAGATTCATTGAATTTCATTATTTCTATCCTTTAATTTGCAAAATTTTCTAAATTTTTAACCGCTTACATTACCCTCTCCCCTTGTGGAAGAAGGGGCAGATTTTTATTCGTTCAGAATAAAAATCAGGGAGAAGGGAAAAATCCCATACTATTTAAACTGTTTTAAGAAACGTAAATCGTTCTCAAAGAATGAACGTAAATCCGTTACATTGTAGCGAAGCATAGTTAAACGCTCAACGCCCATACCCACAGCAAAACCGCTGTATTCTTCAGGGTCGATACCAACATTGCGTAATACATTCGGGTGAACCATACCGCAACCTAACACCTCTAACCATTTACCGTTTTGACGCATTACATCAACCTCAGCCGAAGGTTCTGTGAATGGAAAGAAAGACGGGCGGAAACGCACTTGTAAATCTTCTTCAAAGAAGGCTTTTAAGAAATCGTGGATTAACCCTTTTAGCTCGGTAAAGTTTGCTTTTTTATCCACATATAATAATTCGATTTGATGGAACATTGGCGTGTGGGTTTGGTCATAATCGTTACGATATACACGACCTGGAGCTACAATTCGGATAGGCGGTTTTACATTTTCCATTGTACGAATTTGTACGCCAGAGGTTTGAGTTCTTAATAAACGATTTGCATCGAACCAGAAAGTATCATGATCGGCACGAGCTGGGTGATGAGCAGGAATGTTGAGTGCATCAAAGTTGTAGTAATCCGTTTCAATTTCAGGGCCGTTTGCCACCGAAAAACCTAACTCAGAGAAGAATTTAACAACACGTTCAATGGTAATAGAAACCGGGTGCAAACCACCTAATTCTGTTTTACGACCGGGCAATGAAACATCAATACTTTCATTAGCTAATTTTGCATTTAGCTCTTCGGCTTCGAGTTTTTCTTTTTTCTCATTTAACGCATTTTGTGCAATCTGTTTCGCATCATTAATTTTTTGACCAACGGCTGGGAGTTCTTCTGCCGGCACATCACGCAAGCCTTGCATTAAGGCAGTAAAATGTCCTTTCTTACCAAAATATTCCACTTTCAATGCTTCTAATGTCGCAATATCATTCGCTGCATTTACCGCATCAACGGCTTGTGCAACTAAACCTTCTAAGTTGTGCATTCTATCCTCTAATAACTTGATGATTTAAAATTGGTGAGATGATAATACTTTAAAGGATAAAAGTAAATGTGAAGCCACGCTAAATTGTTGATTTTTAAGGTAAAGGATTTGACTACAAGCGGTTATATTTTTTCATATCTTTGCAAGTGCTAGTGATGAAATTGGCATTAGCTCTTAAAAGCGTTATGATAAGTAATATTTTTCAGCTAACAAAGGAAACAACAATGTTCAATATCAGTAAACAACAAGTTTTAGAGGCTTTTAATTTCCGTTCAGCTTGCCGTAGTTATGATCCAGCTCGCAAAATCAGCAAAGAAGATATGGATTACATTTTAGAACTCGCTCGTCTTTCGCCAAGTTCGGTAGGTTCTGAGCCTTGGAAATTTTTAGTGCTACAAAATCCTGAAATTCGCAGCAAAATTGCCCCTTTCTCTTGGGGAATTAAACACCCAATGGAAGAAATGAGCCATTTAGTGATTATTCTTGCTAAGAAAAATGTCCGCTATGACTCGCCATATTTAAGAGATTCACTGACTAAACGTGGTTTAACAGAGGAGCAAATTGAAGGCTCTATCGCTCGCTATAAAAGTTTCCAAGAAGAAGATATGAAAATTTTAGAAAGCGAAAGAACCTTATTTGATTGGAGTACCAAACAAACCTATATCGCATTAGGGAATATGATGACTGGTGCGGCTTTAATCGGTATTGATTCTTGCCCGATTGAAGGTTTTCATTATGATAAAGTCAATCAAATTTTAGCCGATGAAGGCTTATTTGATCTCAATGAATATGGTATTTCATGTATGGTTACCTTTGGTTATCGCAACAAAGATATTAAGAAAAAATCACGCAAGCCTGTAGAAGAAGTGATTGAATGGATTGAATAACTATCTGAAATCAATCAAAAAGGGCGATTAAATCGCCCTTTCTCGTCTCTTTTATTCAGGTTTTACCCATTTATTGGTGATTGTGCCTGCCACCATTGCACCATTTACATTTAATGCGGTGCGTCCCATATCGATAATTGGCTCAACTGAAATTAACAGTCCCACTAATTCAATCGGTAAGTTTAAGGTTGATAGTACAACAATCGCAGCAAATGTTGCACCACCACCTACACCTGCAATCCCAAATGATGAAATCGCCACCACTAAGATCAAGGTCAAAATGTAATTTAAGCTAAATGGATCAACGCCAACTGTTGGTGCAATCATTACCGCTAACATTGCAGGGTAAATTCCCGCACAACCATTTTGACCGATGGTTGCCCCAAAGGTTGCGGCAAAGTTTGCGATTACACTGTGATTACCTAATTTGTTCGTTTGCGTTTCAATATTTAGTGGAATCGTTGCCGCACTTGAGCGTGAAGTAAATGCAAAACTTAAGGTTGGTAATACTTTTTTGTAATAATCAAACGGGTTTACTTTTGCAACAAAAAGCAAGATACCGTGTACTACAAACATCAATCCGATTGCAATGTATGACGCAACAATAAAGCTACCTAAATTGACGATATCCACCCATTGTGATGTGGCTGCCATTTTGATCATTAAGGCAAACACACCGTAAGGAGTTAAGCGAATAACAAAACGAACCAAACGCATCACTAATTTATTTAGGGTTTCTACCCCCTGAGCAATACGCTCACCTAAATCTCTATCTTCTTTGCCTAAACTTAATGCGGCAAAACCCAATAAACTTGAAAAGATAACTACACTAATAATGGAAGTTGGATTGGCACCAGTTAATTCTAAGAACGGATTTCTTGGAATAAATGAAAGTAACATTGCTGGCACAGATAAATTACTCACCTGCTCTACACGCCCTGCAACTCGTTCTTGTGCAGCAATTTCACGAGTACCGGCTACTAAACCTTCTGCTGAAAGATCGAACAGATAAACTAACGCAATACCGATAAGTGCAGCAATAGCTGTGGTAACTAATAATACAGAAAGTACACCAAAGCTAATTTTGCCTAATGCTCCCGCTTCTTTTAAACGAGTAATTGCCGATAGAATTGAAACAAACACGAGTGGCATTACGATCATTTGCAATAAGCGGACATAACCATTCCCCACTAAATTGATCCAATCGAGCGTTGCATCAATCAGTGGCTTTTCATAAAACGTTTGTAAAATCACACCGCTTGCAAGACCTAACACTAAACCGATAAATACGGTTTGCCCTAGTTTTTGTGTCGAGTTATAAATCCTCGCCAGTAAAAATAAAATAGCAGCAAACACCGCTAAATTGAGAATAAGCACAAAGCCTCCTAATTAAATAGTTATATAATAAAAAATGCCGCAAGATTATTATGTTTACGGCATTTCTAAAAGACGAATTGTCACTTGAATATAACTAAAAGTTATAACAACTCCCAACTTAGGTTAGAAATTAAGCGGCAATGATCACATTTGAAGTGAAAAATATCGTGCAATGGCGTTGCCAATTTCCACTCCCCATTGCAAAACGGACACTTACGATTATGTTCTTCCTCTTTATCTGTTCCTAAACGATAAAGATAGTAAAAAGTCGGAATCTGCGTTTTTTCTTCTACTTGTTTGCATAAATCTAAACCGAGTAATGCCAGTTCACTTCGATTATCAGCGATCTGCTTTAACGCATTTTCCTCTAAAACAAATCCTTTCATTTGCAAGAGATCGCAAGCTTGCCAATTTTGTTGCCACTCTAGCAATGCTTCGCTTAATGCTTGATCTTTTAGACGATAAAGTGGAATTGGGGCAAATTGGTCTCCGTCATAAAGTGGCGAACAGGTATCTAAATGCGTTGTGTATAGCATTTGGAATTTAGGCTGTTTATTATGGCTCGTTTCTTCGCCTTGATAATCACGCCCAACAATTTCAAAACCGGTAAAATTTACGCCATTTTCGACCGCTTGTAATAGTGCTTCATTCACTTCTTCGCTATTATTAACAGGCAATAAACTCTCTTGCTCAGGCGTGCAAACTCTTGCTTGAAATTCAGTTTGATGAAAGGTAATCGGCATTTCTCTACCGATGACTTGCCCGTTATATAACCATTGATTTAACACTTGGCTAATTAAGGTAACTGGGTCTTGCTCAAAATTTTGATAACTAAAATGCACGATAACTTGATACATTAAATATTCTCTACCATATCTTGAAATTCTTGCTTAACCACCGTTGTTGGCTCTTGATGGATAATCACTTTTGACATAGGAAATGCCGCCAGTAATTTTTGCTCAAGATTATCAGTAATTTCGTGAGCCACTAAAAGCGTTAAGTGATCATCTAGCTCTAAATGTAATTGAATAAAACGCACTGCCCCAGCACGGCGAGTTTGGATATCGTGAATGCCTAAAATGTTGGGGTGATGCGAAGCAATCTCTTTAATACGTTCGATTTCTTCATCAGGCAAAGATTTATCAAGCAAAGTCTGCACCGCTTCCCAAAACATTTTGACTGCATTGAATGCGATATAAAGTGCAATACCAATCGCAAAAATGGCATCTGCATAAATGAAGCCTGCTCCATTAAGTAACATTGCCAACAAAATCGTCGCATTCATAAATAAATCGGTTTGATAATGTAATGAATCTGCTTCAATCGCCGGACTTTGCGTGATTTTTACCACATAGCGTTGGTATAGCACTAAAATCGCCGTTGCAACAATAGAAACAATACTCACAATAACACCAATATGGGATTGGTTAATCAATTCTGGGTTAGTTAATTTATGGAAGCCTTGCAACAGCAAGAACACCGCTGAACCCGAAATAAAGGCACTTTGAGCAAGAGCCGCCAAAGATTCTGCTTTGCCGTGCCCGAAAGCGTGATTATCATCAGCTGGTTGCAACGCAAAACGCAGTACTAGAATATTGGTAAGCGAGGCAAACAGATCCACAACCGAATCGGTCATTGCCGCTAAAATAGAAATTGAGCCTGTTTGCCACCACGCAAAGGCTTTAATAATAATAAGTGAAACTGCCACAATAATGGCAAAGTTCGCTGCTCGTTTCACTAATTTGTTATAATTTTCTGTCATTTTCTACATTCAACTAACCAAGCAAGTTGGTTAAACTCAAGGGCAAGTTGCACCATTGCTTGGTTGTAAGCGGTCAATTTTTTTGATTTTTTTGCAAACTCTGCTTTATTTAGCGATCTTTTATCTGAAAACTGAATCTGACCATAGCCACAATTCAAATTACGCCCACGAGTTACTTCTAACATCACATTGTTAAATCGCTCTGTTGGCGGATAAATTACCTGACTTTGTAATTCACTGTTCTGAATATTGATATCCGCAAGTACATTTTGTTTTTTGTTAAAACTAGATTGGCGAAAAGCGGCTCTCTGCTCTAACGTTTGTTTGTTACTATTTTTATCTAAGAAAAACAAAATGCCTTTTTCCCAATTTTCAGGATTTTTCTCGCCAATTTCAGGCAAGTAAAGTAAATGCTGCATTTCATCAAGCTGATTTGCGGTTACTTTAACGTAAGTTTGACCTTGAAAATTGACTTTTTCTGGCACAGAAAATGGCTTGTGTTGGCTAACACAGCCTGCCATTATCAAAACAGTAGGAGCGAATAACATTCGCCCGCTCAATAAACGCTTAACCATTTTGTTCTTCTCGTTTGAAAACCAGCTCTGTTGCCGTTGAGCTTTCTTCATCAAACCAATAACCGCCGTAGTTAAACTGTTTGAGTTGTTCAACGTTGGTTGGTTGAGTTTCTAGCATAAAGCGAACCATCATTCCTCTTGCCTTTTTAGCGTAAAAGCTGATTACTTTATATTTACCGTTTTTCTCATCTAAAAAGACGGGCTTGATGACTGTGGCATTTAGATTTTGCGGCTTAATTGCCCCATAATATTCATCAGAGGCGAGATTCACTAAGATATTATCGCCTTGTTCATCAATCGCTTTTTGTAAATTTTCAGTAATCGTATTTCCCCAAAAGGCGTAAAGATCTTTACCTTTGGGATTCGCTAATTTTGTACCCATTTCCAAACGATATGGCTGCATTAAATCTAACGGTTTTAATAAACCATACAAACCTGAAAGCATACGTAAATGTGTTTGAGCATATTCTATTTGCTCTTTGGTTAAGGTTTCTGCATCTAGCCCTGTATAAACATCGCCCTTAAAGGCAAAAATCGCTGCTTTTGCATTTTGTTCGTTATGCTCAAGTTGCCATTCGGTAAAGCGAGCGACATTCAGAGCGGCTAACTTATCACTAATTGACATCAAACTCCCAACTTCCGCAGGCGAAAGTTGTTTGCAAATATCAATTAACTCTTGACTGTAAGCGGTTAAATTTGGCTGAGAAAATGCAAATCCATCAATTTTTGTTTCAAAATCAAGGGTTTTAGCGGGGGAAATAATGGCTAACATATTGATCCTTTACTC
This sequence comes from Mannheimia kashgarensis, assembly GCF_041807705.1. NCBI lineage: Bacteria > Pseudomonadati > Pseudomonadota > Gammaproteobacteria > Pasteurellales > Pasteurellaceae > Mannheimia > Mannheimia kashgarensis. Next base: position 120,243 of record NZ_JBGTYY010000002.1, on the reverse strand, counting down.
TTTTAATTTTTCAATTTCTTTTGTGAATTCTTCAATATCGCTAAAACTCAGATAAATTGAGGCAAAACGAATATAAGCCACTTTATCTAGCTGTTTTAACGCATTCATTGCAAGTGTGCCGATATGTCGGCTTGGCACTTCTCGCTCGCCCATTGCTTGTAGCTGAATGATAATTTGGCTAATCGCTTTTTCGACATCATCAGCACTGACAGGGCGTTTATTTAAAGCACGTCTTAGCCCCATTCTAAGTTTTTCAACATCAAACGGCTCTCGACTACCGTTATTTTTAATCACATAAGGCACAACCAACTCTGCTGATTCAAAAGTGGTAAAGCGTTCTTTACACTTGACACACTCACGACGACGGCGAATTTGGTAGCCATTTGCCGCCAAGCGTGAATCAATTACTTTGGTTTCTTCGGTGGAACAAAATGGGCAACGCATTATTTTTCCCCTTTTTGTTGTGCCACTTGTTGAGCTAAAAAGGCTTTATGCAAATTTTCAGGCGGTGGTGGCATTTGTAAATAATAACCTTGCTCTGCTAATTTTTGCAGCACTTCGTCATTCTTCGCTCGAACAAGTGGTTTATCGCCCGTTAAATTAAACATCATCACAAATTCAGGCTTGCCAAACATTTGGCGTAACGCTTCTGGCACCTGTTCAAATTGATCTCGCTTTGCTACATAAAGATACATTTCATCTTTTGCTTTGCTTTTATAAATCGCACAAAATGTTATCGGTTTAGTATTCGTCGTCATAATGTCCGCCACTGTAATTATCAAATCGGGAATATTGCCCTTGAAAGGTTAATCGCACTCGTCCAATCGGTCCGTTACGCTGTTTACCGATAATAATTTCCGCAATGCCTTTAAGATCAGAGTTATCATTGTAAACTTCATCACGGTAAATAAACATAATTAAGTCCGCATCTTGCTCAATAGAGCCTGATTCACGCAAATCCGAGTTTACAGGGCGTTTGTCTGCACGCTGTTCTAAGCTACGATTAAGCTGAGAAAGTGCCACTACAGGCACTTCTAACTCTTTAGCTAAGGCTTTTAATGAGCGAGAAATTTCGGCAATCTCAAGGGTTCGGTTATCGGAAAAACCCGGAGCACGCATTAATTGTAAATAATCCACCATAATCAGGCTCAAACCACCGTTTTCACGATAAACACGTCTTGCTCTGGAACGAAGCTCTGTTGGTGTTAAGCCTGAACTGTCATCAATATAGATATTATTGCGTTCTTGCAAAATCGCCATTGTAGTGGAAATTTTTGCGGTATCTTCATCATCTGAAATCTGCCCGGTTCGGATCTTAGTTTGATCCACGCGAGAAAGTGAGGCTAACATACGCATCATAATCTGATCGGCAGGCATCTCAAGGCTGAAAATCAACACAGGTTTTGCTGGTTTTTTCTTCGGATTGCCTTGTTCGTCCAAATCGTCTTTATCTTCAATATCAATCAGTGAGGCATTTTCGCATAAATTCATCGCAAAAGTGGTTTTCCCCATTGAAGGGCGGGCAGCCACAATAATTAAATCCGAAGGCTGTAATCCTGCCGTTTTTTTATTGAGATCGGTAAAGCCTGTGGAAACGCCCGTTACTCCACCGTTATGGCGATTTTTAGACAAGGTATCCATTCTCGCCAACGTTTTCAGCAAAATATCATCAATACGCTGCGGGCCTTCATTCGCATTATTTCGCTTTTCCGCAATTTCAAATACGATTCGCTCGGCTTCGTCTAAAACCTCTTTGGAGTTTCGCCCTTTGGTTTTATAGCCCATTTCTGCAATTTGATTACCTGCACTAATCACGCTTCTTAAATCGGAGCGATCTCGTACAATATCGGCATAGGCAAGAATATTTGCAGCACTTGGAGTGTTCTTAGAAAGTTCCGCAAGGTAGGCAAAACCGCCCACATCTTGTAGCACACCTTTGTCTTTTAACGCTTGATCAAGCGTAATAATATCGACCGGCTTGTTTGCTCGCACCAAATCCGCCATCTGCTCAAAAATAATGCGATGAGCATAATTATAGAAATCGTGTGATTGTACACGCTCAGCCACGTTATCCCAATGATCGTTACTTAGCATAATACCGCCAAGCACTGCCTGCTCTGCTTCAATAGAGTGCGGAGAAATGCTAATCTGCTCAACTTGCTTATCTTTTACTTTTTCACGAAGTGTGCTGTTATGTTCTGCCATTTTTATCTCTATTAATGATTATTTTCAATAGTGCATAGTTTATCGGAATTTGTATTAAATTGAAATTTGCATTTTTTATACCTTATTAGAGCAATAACAAGCGGTCAATTTTGTTTAAATTTTTGCAAAATTCTGACAAAACTCAATCACCTGTTTAAAAAACAAGCGTTATGCAGTGATCTTTACTGATACATCAAGTAAAATACACAAGATTTCAAATTGGAAGTCATTTTAAATTTATCATTATGGAGATATCCTATGGCACTGAATAACATTTTAGGTTTATTCGCCCAGTCCCCACTTAAACCGTTACAAAAACACTCGAATAAAGTTGTAGAATGTAGCGAATTGTTAGAATCTTTTTTTGACGCGACTTTTGAACATAACTGGGAAAAAGCCTCTTTAGTTCGCGGTCAAATCGTTGATTTAGAACGCCGTGCAGACTCACTAAAGCGTGAAATCCGCCTAAAACTTCCTCGTGGCTTATTTATGCCTTTAGAAAGAACGGATTTGTTAGAGCTAGTAACGCAACTAGACAAACTTGCAAATTATTCAAGAGATATTTCAGGTCGCATTATCGGACGCCAATTAGTCATTCCTGCAGAAATGCAGCCTCTTTTTAAGAAATTCCTTTCTCGTAGTATTGACGCCAGCCGTCAAGTCGGCAAAGTTTTAGATGAAATGGATCAATTATTAGAAACCGGCTTTAGAGGTAGAGAACTTGATTTCGTTAATAAGATGATTTTAGAACTTGACCAAATCGAAGACGATACCGATCAATACCAAATCACATTACGCCATACCCTGTTATCATTGGAAAAAACGCTTAATCCGATTGATGTAATGTTCTTGTACAAATGTATCGAGCGTATCAGTATTTTAGCCGATCAAGCACAACGTATCGGTTCCCGCATTGAGTTAATGTTAGCGAAATCATAGGAAGTACAATGGAACTGATTAACAACTACGGTTTTATTATTGTTGTCATTACGGCTATTTTCGGCTTTATTATGGCATTCGGTATCGGTGCAAATGACGTTGCAAATGCAATGGGAACTGCCGTTGGCTCTCGTACGATTACCGCAAAACAAGCTGTTTATATTGCATTAGTTTTTGAATTTTTTGGGGCTTATCTCGCAGGTGGTCAAGTAGCGGAAACAATCAAAAGTGGTGTTATCTCAACTGAAGCTTTCATCGGTCATCCAGAAGTTCTTATTCTAGGTATGATGTCTGCTCTTTTTGCTGCAGGTATTTGGTTAGTTGTCGCCTCTCAAAAAGGCTGGCCAGTTTCAACAACTCACTCCATCATCGGAGCTATTGTTGGTTTTGCTGTTATTTCAGTGGGTATGGAAGCTGTTCAATGGTCTCAATTCGGTGGTATTGTTGGTAGCTGGTTTGTTACGCCTTTCATTTCTGGTGTTATTGCTTATCTTATCTTTGTTTCCACACAAAAAATGATATTTGACACAGATAAACCAATGGCAAATGCTGAGAAATATGCGCCTTACTATACAGCCTTGACGGTATTTATTATTTGTATCGTCACCCTAGAAAAAGGCTTAAAGCACGTCGGCTTAAATCTTAGTGGTTTACAAACTACACTTCTTTCTGCTGTAATTTCTGTGATTTGTGCAATCATTTGTGTGTTCTATCTTCGCAGCAATGCATTCAAAGCAAGTTTAAAAGAAAAAGCTACATTTAGCGGTGTAGAAAAAGTATTCAGTATTTTAATGCTGATTACCGCTTGTGCAATGGCATTTGCACACGGTTCAAATGATGTTGCGAATGCAATTGGTCCTTTAGCTGCAGTTGTTTCTATTGTAGATCACGGAGGTGTTATCGATGGCAAAACAGTTATGGCTCCTTGGGTTTTACCATTAGGTGCGGTAGGTATTGCAATTGGTCTTGCAGTAATGGGGCATAAAGTGATGGGCACTATCGGTACAGGTATTACTGATTTAACACCAAGTCGTGGCTTTGCGGCACAATTTGCTTGTTCAATCACGGTAGTAATTGCATCTGGTACTGGTCTGCCAATTTCTACCACACAAACACTTGTGGGTGCAGTAATTGGTGTTGCCTTTGCACGAGGTATTGCGGCACTTAATCTTGGTGTAATCCGTAATATTATCGCTTCTTGGGTGGTTACATTACCAGCAGGTGCATTACTTGCGATTATCATCTACTATATTTTGAGTGCAATTTTTATTTAATTCACTTACTATTCTTTAGGGGTAACTCGTTTACCCCTTTCCTTTTTTAGATTGCAAGGAGAATTATGAAAAAAATCGTTTATTTACTGGTGGGAATGTTATCCTACACTGCTCTTCCTACACTTGCTCAAACGCAATATATTAGCGAAAACCTGAATACTTATATGCGTAAAGGTGCAGGAGATAATTTTAGAATTTCTGGTGCAATCCAAGCAGGGGAAAAAGTAACAGTATTAGATAAAAAAGAGCGTTATAGCTTAATTAGAGACAGCCGAAACCGTGAAGGCTGGGTGTTAAACTCTGATTTAAGTGATACTGCAAGCCCAAAAGAGCTTATTCCACAATTAAACCAACAAGTTCAAGATTTAACTAATCGTTTAAGTAAAATTGACAATGAATGGCAACAACGCACAGCAGAAATGCAGCGTAGAACGCAAGATGCGGTTCAAAAAAGCAGTGATTTAGTGGAAGAAAACGCACAGTTAAAACGTGAGCTTGAGATCTTAAAAAACAAAAACCGTGATTTAGAAACGATGCACGATTCTGAAAAGCGTGAAATTGTGATTCAATGGTTTATTTACGGCGGTGCTGTATTAGGGGCTGGCTTACTACTTGGCTTGATTGTGCCGCTCTTAATTCCTCGCCGCAGACGTAATAGCGGTGGTTGGGCATAATAAGTAGAGATTAAAAAAGGATTTAGTTTTAAACTAAATCCTTTTTGTTTTCATCTTACCGATAGCTTTTCTAGTTCAGTGAAATAGGTCGGGAATGTTTTTGCCGTGCAGTTCGGATCTAAAATCGTAACCGCTGTATTAGACAACGCAATTAATGAGAAACACATTGCCACTCGGTGATCGTTATAGGTCTCAATTTCTGCGTGTTGGAATTTATCTAATTCAAGCGGTTGAATGCGGATAAAATCTTCTCCCTCCTCAACAGTTGCCCCCACTTTACGCAACTCTGTTGCCATTGCGGTTAAACGGTCAGTTTCTTTCACTCGCCAGTTGTAGATGTTACGAATAACCGTCTCGCCTTCTACAAAAAGCGCCGTTGTGGCAATAGTCATTGCCGCATCAGGGATATGATTCATATCCATATCAACGCCTTTTAATGGGGCTTGTTCTGCTTGAATGAAATCCTCTCCCCAAATGATTTTTGCCCCCATTTTCTCTAACACATCAGCAAACAAGCGGTCGCCTTGTATCGATTTTTTACCAATACCTGTAACCTTAACGCTCCCTTTAATCGCCCCAGCAGCTAAGAAATAAGAGGCAGATGAAGCATCACCTTCCACTAAATAATTGCCTTGTGGAGCTATATAAGTTTGATTGCCTTTCACAATAAATGTGTTGTAATCACGATTTTCAACGGTTACACCGAAATCTTTCATCATTGAGAGTGTGATGTCGATATAAGGTTTTGATACCAAATCACCAATAATCTCAATTTCCATATCATTTTTAGCGAGCGGTGCAGACATCAATAATGCAGTTAAGAATTGGCTAGAGATAGAACCATCAATCTGTACTTTTCCGCCCTTTAAACCTCTGTTTGTAATCGCAAGCGGTGGATAGCCTTCGTTTTCTAAATACTCCACCTCTGCCCCAACTTGACGTAACGCATCAACCAAATGCTTGATTGGGCGTTCTTTCATTCGAGGCTCGCCTGTTAAAATAACTTGAGCCTTGTTTTCGCCTTTTAAACATAATGCGGCGGCTAATGGTCGCATTGCCGTACCCGCATTTCCTAAAAAGAGCGATAAGCCATTTTGAGCTTGGAATGCACCGCCAATACCCTGTACCTCGCAAACAGTTTTGTCTTCTGATAATTCGTAAGACACACCTAAGGCTTTTAACGCATTCAGCATATGGCGAATATCATCACTATCTAATAAATTAGTTACTCGTGTTGTGCCTTTAGCTAATGCTGCCAATAATAATGCACGGTTAGAAAGGCTTTTTGAGCCGGGTAAGTTAATTTCTCCCTCTACTCGGGAAATTGGGTTTAAGGTTAATTTTTCCATTTGTTTCTATAATTTGTAAAATTTTGATAAAAGAGACCGCTTGTTAAGCTAAAACCTTTAATAATGCAGTAAAAAACCTGTCATTTTCTTCAGGTAGCCCGATACTCACACGTAAGTGATTTGGCATTCCATAGCCTGCAATTGGGCGAACAATCACACCTTCACGCAATAATGCATCATAAATTGGGGCGGCAGGGCGTTTAAAATCGATAGTGATAAAATTACCTTTAGACGGAATATAGTCTAATCCGTTTGCTTGGCAAAATGCTTCATAGCGAGCCATTTCCAAGCTGTTATTTTTTGCGACTTTTTGTACAAAAGCATCGTCATTCATCACAGCAATCGCAGAAGCAAGTGCAAGGCTGTTGCAATTAAACGGCTGGCGAACACGATTTAATAAGTCCGCAATTTCAGGATTTGACACCGCATAACCCATGCGAAGCCCTGCTAAACCATAAGCTTTGGAAAGCGAGCGAGACACAATTAAATTCGGGTATTTTACTAATAAACCGAAAGAATCAATTCGCTCTTCTGTCGCCGTAAATTCAGTATAGGCTTCGTCTAGCACAACAATGACGTTAGCTGGCACTCTTGCTAAAAATACCTCAATATCAGCTTGAGTTAAGAAGTTACCTGTTGGGTTATTCGGGTTTGCAATAAAAATGAGTTTAGTCTTTTCATTGATTGCTGCTAAAAAGCCCTCTAAATCGTGTCCCCAATTTTTAGCAGGAATTTCACGAGCAACGGCATTGATGGCTTTTGTTACCAGCGGATAAACAATAAACGCATATTGTGAATAGATAATTTCATCTTTATCGCTGGCAAAGGTGTGGGCAAATAACTCTAATAAATCATTTGAGCCATTGCCTAAGGTAATTTGATTTGGCTGTAAATTGAATTTTTTGGCAATGGTTGATTTCAGTTCAAAACCGTTTGAATCTGGGTAACGGGTTAAATCATCAAGTTGATTGATAATGGCTTGTTTCGCACTTTCAGGAAAACCAAACGGGTTTTCATTTGAAGCTAGTTTGATGATATTTTGAATGCCCCGTTCACGTTCTAATTCCTCAATAGGCTTACCTGCTTGATAAGGGGAAAGTGATTTCACCCCCTCATTGGCGATGTTGAAAAATTGCATAATGACCTCTGTTTTTCTTATTAAAATATCGAGTGATTTTAGAGGAGAACGCACGATTTTGCCAGTAAAAATTTTGTTACAAACGGAAAGAAATTATTACAGGTTAATTCTTTACCCTATTTGCAAAAAATTAGCAAAAAACGACCGCTTGTAAACAAAAAACCGAGAGTAATTTTTACTCTCGGCTTTTAAATTATCTCTTAGTTTTCTGCTTTTGTATCAGCAAGAGAATCACCAATATTATTATCCTTAGCTGGCTTATCATCTAAGGTAATAGAGGTTGTATCTGCCGCTTGCTCACCGCTTGGTGGGGTTGCATTGTCATCTTTGGTTGGGGTATCTGTCCAACCTGATGGTTCTCTAACTGGGCGACGAGCCATTAAGTCATCAATTTGTTTACTATCTAGCGTTTCGTACTTCAATAGGGCATCTTTCATTGCGTGTAAGATGTCCATATTCTCTTCTAACGTCTGTTTTGCACGTTGATAGTTTCTATCAATGATCTTACGCATTTCGGTATCAATGAGTTTTTGCGACTCTTCAGATACGCCTTTAATCGCTCCCATTCCATCTTCATTTTGATAGAAGATTGGTCCAAGCTCTTTCGAGAAGCCCCATTGTGTTACCATTGCGCGAGCAATTTGGGTTGCACGATGAATATCAGACGATGCTCCTGTGGTAATTTTGTCTTCGCCAAAAATCAAGCCTTCCGCAATACGACCTGCAAATAAGGTTGAAAGCTGGCTTTCTAATTTTGTGAAGGTTTCACTTACACGGTCACCCTCTGGCAAGAACTGAGCAAAACCTAAGGCTTGACCACGAGGAACAATGGTCACTTTATTTAATGGATCGTGTTCCGGCATTAAATAACCAATAATAACGTGGCCTGCTTCGTGATACGCTGTGTTGATGATCTCTTTTTCTGTCATCGTATTTGAGCGGCGTTCCGGCCCCATATTGATCTTATCACGAGCTTCTTCAAAGTCTTCCATTGTGACTACACGTTTGTTCTTGCGTGCAGCAAACAATGCTGCTTCATTCACTAAGTTCGCAAGCTGAGCCCCTGAGTAACCTGGTGTACCGCGAGCAATTTGCATAGGATCAACACCTTCTGCAAGCGGTACTTTTTTCAAGTGAACTTTCAATATCTGCTCACGACCTTTTACATTCGGTAAATCAACCGTTACTTGGCGGTCAAAACGGCCCGGACGAGTTAAAGCATCATCAAGTACATCAGAACGGTTTGTTGCTGCGATAATAATTACACCTTCAGAGCCTTCAAAGCCATCCATTTCTACAAGCATTTGGTTAAGGGTTTGTTCACGCTCATCGTGCCCGCCGCTAAAGCCTGCTCCACCACGTTTACGGCCTACCGCATCAATCTCATCAATGAAAATGATACAAGGTGCATTTTTCTTGGCTTGGTCGAATAAATCACGCACACGGGAAGCACCCACGCCAACAAACATTTCAACAAAGTCTGAACCTGCCATTGTGAAGAACGGCACTCTTGCTTCGCCAGCAATAGCCTTCGCTAATAAGGTTTTACCTGTTCCTGGAGGACCAACCATTAAGATTCCTTTTGGTATGCGTCCACCTAGTTTTTGGAATTTGGTTGGATCACGCAAAAATTCAACCACCTCGCCCACTTCTTCTTTTGCTTCATCACAGCCAGCAACATCAGAGAAACGGGTTTTGACTTCATCTGCAGTAAGCATTTTCGCTTTACTTTTACCAAAGCCCATTGCTCCACGACCACCACCGCCCTGCATTTGTCGCATATAGAAAATGTAGAAACCGATTAATAGTAGCATCGGGAACCACGAGATTAAAATTTGGGATAACAATCCACGACGTTCTGCCGGTTGCCCGGTAATTACCGCATTGGTTTTCGCCAAATCTGCCATTAGATATTCATCATACATCGGCATTACAGTTTGGTAAGTTGCACCATCATTTTTAGTTACTACTATGGTGTCATTGTTCTGTTTAAAATCGACACCTTTTAAGCGATTTTCTTTGATATCACTCAAAAAAGTCGAGTATGGTACAGTATTTGAGTTAGCACCAAAATTAGAATTGAAGCCTTCATAGGCTGTCATCATTACGATGGCAACCACAACCCAAAGTAAAATATTTTTAACCATATCGTTCAAGGTTAATCCCCTATTCTGTTAATAAATCTATCCAAGGTTACTATAAAAGCGGTCAAATTTCCTAACTTTTTTGCAAATTTTTAATAAAAAATGACCGCTTGCGTGGTTTCTAGCCTTTGTAGCCTGTTGCAACAATATAGACTTCTCGTGAGCGATCTCTAGAGGCTTCAGGTTTTCTCACTTTTACTACGCTAAATAACGAGCGTATCTCTCGGAGATATTCATCAAATCCTTCACCTTGGAAAACTTTCACTACAAAGCTACCTTTTGGTGCTAGCACTTGGCGACACATATCTAACGCCAACTCAACCAAATACATCGCACGAGGAATATCCACTGAAGGCATACCACTGAAATTAGGTGCCATATCAGACATTAGTACATCAACTTTTTCTTCGCCAACACGCTCTAATAATGCATTTAAAACGGATTCCTCACGGAAATCGCCTTGTAAAAAATCCACTCCAGCAATCGGATTCATATCTAAAATATCACAGGCAATCACCCTGCCTTTGCTACCAATTTGTGTTACCACATATTGCGACCAACCTCCCGGTGCAGCACCAAGGTCAACCACAGTCATCCCCGGTTTAAAGAGCTTATCGGTTTGCTGAATTTCATCAAGCTTAAAATACGCTCGTGAACGCAGTTTCTGTTTATGTGCTTTTTGTACAAATTGATCTTTAAAATGCTCTGCAAGCCAACGTGATGAGCTTGCACTACGTTTTCTACCCATATTTTTCTTTCTTTTTAAAGTAAATTTAGCCCTATTAATAAGGGCTATTTAAAATAATTCAAGAGATAGCGAGAAATCTCCTCGCTATCTCTTAATATTTGATCATATATGAATTAAGGCACAATAACCGTAAATATATAGGTTGCCAAAATCACTAATAACACAATACCATAAAGCATATTGGTTTGCCCGTGATTCAGCGAAAGCATTGCCACAAAAGAAGAAAGTGAAAGTAACACCATTGATTTCCAGTCTAAGCCTAACACCATATTAATGTCATACATTAAACATACAATAACTACTGCTGGGATAGTTAAGCCGATACTTGCTAATGCCGAACCTAATGCAAGATTCACACTGGTTTGTAAACGGTTACGGTGTGCAGCAGTTAATGCAGCAACACCTTCTGGTAAAAGTACTACTGCTGCGATAATTACACCCACTAATGCCAATGGTGCACCAGCACCAACAACCATTCTCTCAATAGATGGAGAAAGTGCTTTTGCAAGGAATACCACTACTCCCAAGCAGACAATCAATAATAATAAACTGATTAATGCTACTTTTGTTGATGGGGGCTCTGCGTGATGAGATGGATTATCGTCATCTGCTAAAAAGTAATCACGGTGGCGAACTGTCTGAATTAAAATAAATGATGCATAAAGTACAATTGACGCGATCGCTACAAAGATTAATTGAGAAGGGCTATAAGTTGCGCCTACCGTGGTGGTCGTAAAGTTTGGTAGCACTAATGTAATTACTAAAATTACAACTAATGTAACCAATGCCGTACTTGCTGATTTTTGGCTAAAAAATTGCTCACGGTGTTTTAAGCCACCAATCAATAAACATCCACCTAAAATACCATTCAATATCAGCATTATCGCCGCAAAAACAGTATCTCGAGCTAAATATGCAGTATTATCCCCACCTGCAACCATTAATGACACAATAAGTGACACTTCAAGAATGGTGATAGCTAAGGCAAGAATAATCGTACCAAAAGGCTCACCAACTTTATGTGCTACAACCTCTGCATGGTGAACAGCTGAAAGCACACTACCAATCAGTAAAGCACTACCAATTAGTTGTAAAATAACACTTTCTTTTACTCCAAAGAAATAAACTACCCACGCAGCGATAGGTAGTAATATCGACCAAAGCGGTAAAGCCTGATGACCTTTGTCTACACTTGGCATTAATTTCTCCTTATTTTTTTAGTTATGTCTATCTACATTATTCTATCAAAATATAGATTAATGTAATACCTATTTATCTGATTTAATTTTAAATATCTCATTGAAAAATAAGATAAAAAATTCTCCTTTACAAAATAATCATATTAAGCAATGAAATTCCCTACCAAAAAGAGTAAAATACCGCGAATTTTATGCTTTAATACTCTAATTTAAGGATTTTTTATGACTCAACTGAGCGTTGTAATTTTAGCCGCAGGTAAAGGCACTCGTATGTATTCTGATTTACCAAAGGTATTGCACCCAATTGCAGGTAAACCGATGGTAAAACACGTTATTGATACGGCCAAGCAGCTAGACGCCCAACAAATTCACTTAATTTACGGACACGGTGCAGATTTACTCAAAGCTCGTTTAAGCGAAGAGCCTGTAAACTGGGTATTCCAAGCTGAACAATTAGGAACAGGGCACGCAATGCAACAAGCAGCACATTTCTTTGCTGATGATGAAAACATTGTGATGCTTTATGGCGATGCTCCACTCATTACCAAAAGCACATTGGAGAGTTTAATTGCGGCTAAGCCTGAAAATGGTATTGCGCTATTAACGGTTGAATTAGAAAACCCAACAGGTTACGGACGCATTATTCGTGAAAACGGATCTGTAGTTGCGATTGTAGAGCAAAAAGATGCGAATGAAGAACAGCTTAAAGTAAAAGAAGTAAATACTGGCGTGATGGTTGCAAGCGGTGCGAGCTTCAAAAAATGGCTGAAAAACTTAAATAACAATAATGCACAAGGCGAATACTACATCACTGATGTGATTGCAATGGCAAATCAAGACGGTTTCAAAGTGCAAGCCGTTCAAGCCACTGAATTTATGGAAGTGGAAGGGGCTAATAATCGTTTACAGCTTGCCGCATTAGAGCGTTTCTACCAAAAACGTGAAGCAGAAAAACTATTGTTAGCAGGTGTAACCATTATCGACCCAAGCCGTTTTGATATTCGTGGAACAGTAACACACGGCAAAGATGTTCAAATTGATGTGAACGTGGTTCTAGAGGACGAAATCAAACTTGGCAATAATGTAAAAATTGGTGCTGGCTGTGTATTAAAAAACTGTGAAATTGGCGACAATGTTGAAATTAAGCCTTATTCTGTGATTGAAGATTCAGTTGTTGGTGCAAAATCAGCTATCGGTCCATTCTCACGTTTACGTCCGGGTGCAGAATTAGCCGAAGAAACGCATATCGGCAACTTCGTTGAAATCAAGAAAGCAACTATCGGCAAAGGCTCAAAAGTAAATCACTTAACCTATGTGGGTGATGCCGAAGTAGGTAAAGATTGTAACATCGGTGCAGGTGTCATTACCTGTAACTATGACGGTGCAAACAAATTCAAAACCATCATTGGTGATAACGTATTCGTTGGCTCAGACAGCCAGTTAGTTGCCCCAGTAACCATTGCCAATGGTTCAACCATTGGCGCAGGTGCTACAGTTACCAAAGATGTTGGCGAAAATGAATTAGTGATTAGCCGTGTGCCACAACGCCATATTCAAGGTTGGAAACGCCCTACTAAGAACAAATAGCAAACGGTTAGATTTCTCTGATTTTTTACAAATGAAAGCCCCTAAAGTAGCCATTAACTTTAGGGGCTTTCATATTAGGATAATCTTGCTAATGCTTTTTGATAAACTTCACTTCGATCTCGTTTCCCTACTGCAATCACTTTAACGACAATTCTCTCATTAATCACTTGATACGCCAATCGATATCCAGCATTACGCAATTTGATTTTATAACAATCTTTCATTCCACGCAGTTTGGCACTTTCTACACGTCGGTTCTCTGCTCGCTCCTTTAATTTTTCAACAAACTGTTTTCGCAATGCTAAGTCTAGCTTACGGAACTCCTTTTCTGAAGATTTAATAAATTCAACGGTGTATTTCATTTTAATAAATCCGCTAATTCTAGCTCGTAACTTTCTTCAAATTGTCGCTCTTCCACAATTCTAGCAAGCTCAGCATCATCAGCTAATTCCATTAAATACTCATAAATATGAGGTGGCACACAATAAAATGCAGGCTCATTACGATTAAGAATTGCAATAGGCTCGCCTGCTGCTGCTCTTATTGTTGCCATTGGGTTTGTTTTCAACTCTGTAATACTTGCAACCGTATTGGTTAATACTATACTAGGCATAAATAACACTCCTTATTTAGGGCTATTTATCGCTCTTTTTACTGGTTTTGTCAAGCCGCTACAAACCAAAAAGCCTTACCAATTAAAGATTAGTAAGGCTTTTAGTTTAAAATCTACTCCCACTCAATAGTTGCTGGAGGCTTTCCACTTACGTCATATACCACACGGGAAATGCCATTCACTTCGTTGATAATACGGTTGGAAATTTTACCTAATAAATCATACGGAAGATGAGCCCAATGTGCGGTCATAAAGTCGATGGTTTCAACGGCACGCAAGCTAACTACCCAATCATATTTACGCCCATCACCCATTACGCCTACCGATTTTACTGGTAAGAATACCGTAAAGGCTTGGCTAACTTTGTAATACCAACCAGAGTTGTAAAGCTCCTCAATAAAAATTGCATCGGCTTTACGCAGTAAGTCGCAATACTCTTTTTTGATTTCGCCCAACACCCGTACGCCTAAGCCCGGCCCCGGGAATGGGTGGCGGTTAAGCATTTCTGCGGGCAAGCCTAGTGCTAGGCCAATTTTACGTACTTCGTCTTTGAAAAGCTCTCTTAACGGCTCAACTAAGCCCAATTTCATATAATCAGGTAAGCCGCCTACATTGTGGTGTGATTTAATCACATGGGCTTTACCTGTTTTGCTCGCTGCAGATTCAATCACATCTGGATAGATTGTGCCTTGTGCCAGCCATTTTACAGAAGTAAGTTTTTTGCTTTCATCATCAAATACATCAACAAAAACCTTACCAATCATTTTGCGTTTGGCTTCTGGCTCATCAATGCCTTTAAGGGCATCTAAGAAGCGATCTTCCGCATTCACACGCACAATGTTTAAGCCAAATTTATCGCCAAACATTTCCATTACTTGATCACCTTCGTTTAAACGGAGCAAGCCATTATCCACGAATACACAGTGTAAGTTTTTGCCGATAGCTCGGTGTAAAAGCAACGCTGTTACGGAAGAATCTACGCCACCCGATAAGCCTAAAATCACTTCATCATCGCCCACTTGTTCTTTAATGCGAGCAACGGCATCTTCAATAATGTTTTCTGGTGTCCAATTTCTTTCGCAACCACAAATACCTACCACAAAGTTGGTTAATAATTCTAAGCCGCTTTTAGTATGCGTTACTTCTGGGTGGAACTGTACCCCATAAAAACGGCGACTTTCATCCGACATCGCCGCAATCGGGCAAGTTGGCGTTACACCTGTAATCTGGAAATGCTCTGGTAAATGAGTAACTTTATCGCCGTGGCTCATCCAAACATCAAGTTTCGGTTCACAAGCGGTCGAATTATCATTAAGATTTGCAAATAGTCTATCTGTTGCTTTTAAATCAACAGAAGCATAGCCAAACTCTCGGTGGTCAGACGTTTCGGTTAAACCTCCCAGCTGCATTGCCATTGTTTGCATTCCGTAACAAATACCAAGTACAGGCACGCCTGCATTAAAGACATACTCTGGAGCACGAGGGCTATTTGCTTCGGTAGTACTTTCAGGCCCCCCCGAAAGAATAATCCCTGTTGGGTTAAATTCACGGATCTGCTCTTCCGTTACGTCCCAAGCCCAAAGTTCGCAATACACCCCTATTTCACGCACTCGGCGGGCGATAAGTTGAGTATATTGTGAACCGAAGTCGAGGATTAAGATTTTATGGTTGTGGATGTTGGTCATTATTCTTTCTCTTTGATTAAATTATTTATCTGATTGCTCACATTCAGAAGTTTTAAGAACTTGTAAACCTTCTTTTTTGTAAATTGCAAATTGACCTTGACGACAATCACGTCCAAAAAGATTTTGGAATTGTTTTGTTGGTTTTCCTTCAGCAATCAAATATAGATCCCCTTTTTCATCAGTCATTTGCTTTTTGATGTTCCAGTTATTTTTTTGCAGTGCTTTTAATACGCTTTCTTGTGATTGTCCCTCGTACATATCAGGTACACCGCTAGATGACCAATCGTTAGTACAACCTAAAAGTATAAATAATGGAATTGCAAGGGAAAGTTTTTTCATATAGGTTTCCTTATCTTAGTCTTAGTAATACAAGCGGTCAATTTTTACAAATCTTTTGCAAAATGCTCAAAATCTCATTCATATCCTTCCCCATATAATCTGCTAGACTTTGGTCGATCAGCATTCGTTTTTCTTCATAGCCAATCACGGTTAGGCCTGCAGTTTTAGCGGATTTCATTCCGTAGTAGGAGTCTTCAATCGCAACGGCATTTTGGGGATCTACATCTAATTTCTCACAGGTGTAACGATAAATTGTTGGATCTGGTTTGCTGTGTTCAAACTGCTCGCCGCTGACAATGAAATCGAACTCATCTTTAATGCCACATACCGTCAGAATATTATCAATATGCGATTTCGCCGATGAAGAGGCAACCGCTAATTTAATATTATTTTGCTTGGCAAATTGAATAATATGCTGAATGTCTTCTCTGAAAATCGTTTTAAAATCAACCTTGCTAAATAGATCTTGGAAAAACGCATAGTAACGCTGGCGAATTTCATCAATCGGCAAGCTCGACTCTGCTAATTTTTGCACGATAACCGGAATTTCTTTTAAACATTTGCCAACCACTTCAGATTGTTGTTCTAAAGTAATCGGGCGGTTATGTTCTTTAATATCTTCAATGAACTGCTTTTGCAGTGAAAATTCGAGATATTCGGTATCAACAACCACACCGTCCATATCAAAAATAATGGCTTGTAGCATTTTGTTTCCTTAATAATGGGCGAATAATGATTCGCCCCTACACTTTTTATTAGCCCATACGGTAGTTTGGTGCTTCTTTGGTAATGGTTACATCGTGAACGTGTGATTCTTTAATGCCTGCACCGCTAATACGCACAAATTGGGCTTTGGTACGAAGCTCTTCGATAGTCGCACAGCCTGTCAAGCCCATACAAGAGCGTAATCCACCCATTTGTTGGTGGATAATCTCTTTTAAGTAACCTTTATAAGCAATACGACCTTCAATGCCTTCTGGCACAAGTTTATCTACTGCATTGTCTGACTGGAAATAACGGTCGCTTGAGCCTTTACTCATTGCACCCAGAGATCCCATTCCACGATAAGATTTGAATGCTCTACCTTGATAAAGCTCGATTTCGCCTGGGGCTTCTTCTGTGCCAGCAAACATTGAACCTACCATCACACAGCTTGCTCCTGCAGCAATCGCTTTTGAAATATCGCCTGAGTAGCGAATACCACCATCAGCAATTACAGGAATGCCACGATCTTTTAAGGCTGCTGCGGCATCAGCAATAGCAGTAATTTGAGGCACACCCACACCTGTTACAATTCGGGTAGTACAGATTGAACCCGGCCCAATTCCTACTTTTACCGCACTTGCTCCAGCATCAGCTAATGCAATCGCCCCTTCAGCGGTAGCAATATTGCCTGCGACAATCGGTAAATCAGGGTATTTTGCACGGGTTTCACGCACACGTTGTAATACGCCTTCAGAATGCCCGTGTGAACTATCAATTAACAGCACATCAACACCAGCTTTTACTAACGCATCAATACGTTCTTCGTTTCCCGGCCCAGCTCCTACTGCCGCCCCTACACGCAAACGGCCAAATTCATCTTTACAGGCATTCGGTTTGCTTTCGGCTTTTTGGTAGTCTTTTAGGGTAATCATTCCTTTTAAGTGGAAGGCATCATCCACCACAAGCACTTTTTCAACACGATATTCGTGCATTAAATGGAAAATTTCTTCACGAGTGGCGTTTTCTTTCACCGTCACTAAACGCTCTTTTGGTGTCATAAATTCACGCACGGTTTTGCTTAAATCGCTTACAAAACGGGTGTCACGCCCTGTAATAATGCCGACTAAATTTTGGTTTTCATCCACAACAGGGTAACCTGCAAAGCCGTTTTGTTTGACTAAATCGGCAAGTTCCGCCAATGTAAGATCGGGCGAAACGGTAACAGGCTCAGACACAATGCCGCTTTCAAATTTTTTTACTTTACGCACTCGGTCTGCTTGGCGTTCAATCGACATATTTTTGTGAATAAAACCAATTCCTCCCTCTTGAGCAAGAGAAATCGCTAATTTGGTTTCAGTTACTGTATCCATCGCAGCGGAAAGCATTGGAATATTGAGGCGGATAGTTTTGGTTAATTGAGTGGAAAGATCGGCGGTATTTGGAAGCACTGTTGAGTGTGCTGGAACGAGAAGAACATCATCAAATGTGAGGGCTTCTTGCTTGATTCGTAACATTGCAATAATTCCTTAAAGAGTGGTTAAATTGAAAAAACTGTATTGGAAAATTGCGAGCGGATTATACAGAGGAACGTTATTTTTGTAAATAGGCAAACGATTACTTCAGATTAAAAAATTAATAACAAGCGGTCAAATTTTCTTTAGATTTTGCAAATTATTGAGGAAAAGTAACCGCTTGTAAGCAACAAAAAAGGCGTATCACTACGCCTTTTCATTCATTTATACTTGTTTAACTGTTGGAAAATATTTTTCCTCATCAAACTCACGCAATGGTTTGTGTTCTTGTCCTAAGAAGGTGTAGATAACAGGCAATACGAATAAAGTAAAGAGTGTACCGATTGCAAGACCCGATACAATTACCATACCCATACTAAAGCGTGCGATTGCTCCTGCACCTACTGCAAATAAGAGTGGGATTAAACCAGCAATCATCGCAGCGGTTGTCATCATAATCGGACGTAAACGAATCGTTGCCGCATAAACAATGGCTTCATAGCGTGATTTGCCGTGATTTAACTGCTCTTCTTTCGCCACTTCACACATTAAGATACCGTGCTTGGTAATCAAGCCCACAAGAGTGATTAAACCTACTTGTGAATAGATATTTAAAGTGTAGCCTGCCGTCCAGATACCGTTGGCAAATGCCATCAGATCTTTTGAACCTGTACCTGCCGCAATGCCCATAAATAAGCCTTTCATCGCTGTTGGGAGATTCATTACCAGTAATGCTCCACTTACGGCAAGTGGTACAGAAACTAAGATTACCAACGGATCACGCCAAGATTCAAACTGAATTGCCAATACAAGGTAAATAATCACTACCGCAAGGGCAAAGGTCATTGCCATTGCATTCCCTTCTTGGATAAATTGACGTGACTCGCCACGGAAATCATATTGATAACCTGATGGTAAACTACGATCTAATTCCGCTTTTGCCCAATTTACCGCATCACCGATTGAGCCTGATACTACACCGCCAATGGTGGCAGAGTTTAATTGGCTCATACGAGGTAATGAAGACGGAGAGGTTTTTAATTCCATTGTCACAAATGAGCCTAGTGGAATAGATTCGCCTGATGCGGTTGTGACATAGTAATTCATTAAATCTTCAGGATTTAAACGGTCATTACGCACCGCTTGTGAAACAATCGGGTAAGCTCGAGAGTCAATATCAACACGGGTAATAATCGCACCTGATAGGAATGCACCTAATGTGCCACTTACCTGCTGCATCGTTACACCATAAGCCCCCATTTTTTCACGATCGAATTTCATATTCATCGTTGCCGTGTCAAATTTGAGGTCTAAGTTTGCAAAGAAGAATTGACCTGATGCTTGTGCTTTTTTCAAGAACTCTGAAGCAACTACGGCTAATTTTTCATAGCTGTCTGCGGTAGTAATAACAAGTGAGAACGGCAAGCCATTTTCACCTGTTGAGATCTCAGGGAAAGAGATCGCATTAACATCCATTGCAACCACTTTTTTACCGAGTGCTGCAATCTCATTTGAAATTTCTGCACGCTCACGAGTACGATCATTCCAATCTTTCAAGGCAATGATAGATAATGCACTATTACCGCCATTAAACCCTGAGATCGTCATAACTGATGAGACTTCAGGTACTTTAGATACTTCTTCAGTAAACGGCACTAGGGCTTCTTCTGTATAATCTAAATTTGTGTTAGATGGACCATTTGAAATCCCTACAACGAAACCACGATCTTCCGTTGGTGCAACTTCACTTGAAAGTGAGTTAAACAAGAATGGAAGACTTGCAAAAATCAGCACCGCAAAGAACAACATAAAACCACGAACCGCCATAACTGCACTTAGCATATTGGTGTAGCAGCTTGTCATTTTGTCTAGTGAACGATGGACAAAGCGTGCAAAGCGAGATTCTTCGCCTTCTTTATGCTCTTTCAGCACTCGGCTAGACATCATCGGAGAAAGTGTTAGAGCCGCAATACCCGAAATAAATACCGCACCAGCAAGAGTTAAAGCAAACTCTTTGAAAAGTGTGCCTGTTATCCCTGTCATTAATGCCATTGGAGAATATACTGCACCGAGTGTAATCGTCATTGAAATTACCGGTAAGGCAATTTCTCGTGTACCAATAATAGCTGCATCAAATGGCGTTTTGCCTTCTTTAACGTGGCGTTCTACGTTTTCAAGTACGACGATCGCATCATCTACCACTAAACCAATCGCTAATACTAACGCAAGTAAGGTCAGAAGATTGATTGAAAATCCGAACATTTGAAGCAAGAATAACGCACCAATTAATGAAATCGGAATGGTAATAACTGGCACAATCATTGCACGCAGCGATCCTAAGAATAGGATAATTACCACCAATACAATCACAGTTGCTTCTAAAATAGTACGGATAACTTCATTGATTGAGCTATCAATTGCAACCGTTTTATCGTAAATAATATCCCCTTGAATATTCTCCGGTAAGTTTTTCACTACCTGATCAAACATCGGGTAAATATCTTTTGCAACGGTAAGCGAGTTTGCTGTAGCCGCAACTGAAACCGCTAAAACCACCGCTTCCTTACCACCTACTGTTGCACGAACAAAATCGCTAGATTTATCTAATTCTACGGTCGCAATATCTTTCAGTTTAATCATTCTGCCATCTGCTGTTGTTGAAACAGTCACCTGTTCTAATTCTTGAACAGAAGGTGTAGTGGATAACACTTTGTTTTTATAAACCGTATAATAGCCGTTAGAGTTACCCGCTGCGGTTTGTAAGTTATTGGCACTTAATGCCGATAGCACCGCTGAGCCTGATAACTTATTGCTCGCCATTTTGTCTGGATCTAACCAAATGCGTAAACCAAAGGTTGAGCCATATACATCAACACTTGACACCCCATTTACCGTAAAAAATTGCGGTTTAACCACACGGTTTAGATAATCGGTTACTTGTGCTGTATTTAATTCATCAGACACAAATCGAATATACATTAATGCATCATTTGAACCCGTTGATACGCTAATAGATGGGTCATCAATACCACTTGGCAAGTTTGAACGTACTGCATTTACTTTAGCTGAAATATCAGAAAGTGCCGCATTCGGGTCAGTATTTAACTTCATTTTCGCCGTAACTGTTGTAGTACTTGGCGAACTTGATGACGTCATATAGTCAATATTATCCGCTTGAGCTACTGCCTCTTCTAACTGTGAAGTAACAAGTGCTTGCATTAAACCTGCATCTGCACCTGAGTAGTTTACACTCACGGTTACGATCGAAACAGTCATCTCTGGATATTCACGCACCTGCAATTTTTCAATCGCTTGTAAGCCTAAAATCGTAATGAGTAAGCTAATACAAACGGCTAAAACAGGGCGTTTAATAAAGATGTCAGTAAATTTCACTTAATTCACTCCACTACAGTTTGCTGTTTTTTGCTGGTGTGGTAATGCCTACCGCCTCAACATCAGAAACTTTAACTAACGCATTGTTGCTTAAACGTTGCAAACCGCCTGTTACAATTAAATCTCCTGCTTTCACACCTTTAGTTAATTGTGAATAGTTACCCTTGCGGTCAGCGGTTTTTACTTCTGCTTGTTTTGCGCGGTACATTTTATTCGCATCTAAAGTTGGGTTTTGTGTAGACATTTTTTGAACCATTTTTTTATCTTCTTCAGATAATGGCTGTAACAAATAAACAGTTTCGCCATACATCGTATAAGCCACCGCAATTTGTGGCACAACAACCTGCCCTGTTTGCGTTGGTAAGGCTACATTTAAGCGTGCAAACATACCTGAGAGTAATTTATCCGCTCCTTCTTCAATAACCGCTTCAACATTAATTAAACCGGTTAAACGATCAACCGCAGGATCAATCGCAATAATACGAGCAGGGAAAGTTTGTGCTGGCAAAGCATCAATTTCGGCTGTTACTTTTTGCCCAATTGACACTTGCTCAACATTGGTTTGAGGCAATGTAAAACGAACTTTCATTGAAGATTGGTCTTCAACACGCACAATTTCTGTTCCCATTGTGATGTATTGACCAACGTTTACATTCACAATACCCGCCACACCGCTAAATGGTGCATAGATTTGGCGACGTTTAATAACCGAACGTAACGACTCAATATTCGCTAATAATTGGTTATAGGTTGATCGTGCATTATCAAATTCTGCTTTTGACGCACTATTTGATGCAATCAAATTACGATAGCGGTCATAATTTGCTTTTGCTGTTGAAAGTTGAGCTTCCGATGCTTTTAAATTTGCAATCTCAACACTACTATCAAATTCAACTAAAAGATCACCTTTATTTACACGCTGCCCCGATGTAACCAATACACGGCTTACTACACCTGAGGTTTCAGCACTTAACATCGCCCCCTGGTTTGGGCGGATATAACCTACAGCCGAAATAGTTGGAGTCCATTCCTGTGTGGTAACTTGCATTGCGGTTACTTCGCTCACAGATTCAGGCATATTCGCAGCGGCATCTGCTTTTGCTTTCTTCCCAATTAATTGTAATCCTACGATTGCAGCAAACACAATCAATACAATTAACAATGTGAGTACAATTAAAAACTTTCTGCCTTTACCTGGCTTCTGCGTTTCTGTTGTCATACATTCTCCATAAAATAACTAAAAATAAACTTAAAAAGTGATTGCTTTCCAAGTGCGTAAAATAATTTCGTCTAAATATTCACCTAGCTCGAAGTTCTGATTCAAGTTTTGCAAATACTTGATCTCGATTAAAGTGCCAAGACTCACCGAATAAAGTATTTCATTTGGTAAATCCACAATGATTTTTTGCTTTTTACCTTCAAAAACAAGCCTGTTCCAAAAAGAATTTTCATCAGCGACTGTTTCTCGAATTAACTCATCAATCCCCATTACAGCTTGGAATTGTTTTACTAATGCAAGACGCTCCGCTAAAAAAGCCCATTTTTTATTCACAAGTTGTTTATATTGTTGAAAGAGTTCAACCTCTGGTTCAAACTCAATATGCATATACCCCTGATAGCACTTTATTAAATTGGCTGCCAAACAGTGCAGTAATTCATCTTTTGTTTTGAAATAGAGATATAACGTACCTGAAGCAATTCCTACCTCTTTTGCTATATTACGCATTGAAAGGTTTTGCAATCCTTCTCTCACAATAAGTACTTCTGTTGCTGAGAGAATACGTTTTATCATTTCTTCTTTTGGCTCAATCCGCCTAGACATATCATCTCCTAGCCTATAATGAACGGTCGTTCATTTTATCTTTTTTTATAAAAAAGGGAAGAAGAAAAATCATCAAAAAAGTGAATAAACACCTTGAAAAATTTAAATTTTTTTGAACAAGCGGTTACAAAAAGCATCGATTTTTGAACATTAGCTTTGCCAACGGTAGCGAAGCTATGATCCCCCCTTAAAAAGGATTGTGAATAAATTTTGCCAAAACTTTGCAAAAATCAGCCAAACAATAAAACCGAATGCTACTTTCCACTCATTTTTATGCTACTATTCACATATTATTTTTATTATTTTATCCATTTGTTATGGCAACAAAATCTAAATATCATACAAAACAATTTGATGCATTATTAGCCGATCTCATTACAACCATTGAACAGCATAAAGCTCCTGTTGATTTATCTTTAATGGCGTTAGGTAATATGGTAACGAATATTTTAAGCGAAAATATTCAAAACCCTACGCAACGTGAAGCCCTCGCAGAAGCATTTGCAAGCGCACTCAAACAATCATTAAAAGCTAAATAACTATTATGTTTAAACGCCTACACGCATTATTGCCAACCAATTCCCGCCAATATCGGGAAGCCACCTCACAAAAAATAACGTGGGGGCATTGGTTTGCACTATTTAACATTGTGCTGGCGTTGCTCATTTCTTCCCGTTATGCCTTCAATGCAGACTGGCCGAATACCCTTGTTGGTAAACTTTACTTTTTTGTCAGCTTATTTGGGCATTTCAGTTTTGTCGTGTTTGCGGCTTTTCTGTTAATTTTATTTCCACTTAGTTTTATCATTAAAAATGATCGAACCTATCGAGGGCTTTCGGTGATTCTTGCCACCATCGGGCAAACTGTTTTATTAGTGGATACGGAGGTCTTTAAGCAATTTTCTTTGCATTTATCACCGCTTGTATGGGATTTATTAGTCAATCCTGAAGAAGGTGAACTTACTCGAAAATGGCAGCTGCTATTTGTGCCAATGCCACTTATTTTATTGGCAGAAATGATTTACTCTCGTTGGTGTTGGCAAAAGCTACGTAGCTTTAGTCGCCAAAAATGGGGGAAATATGTTGCGTTATTTTTCTTAGTGAGCTTTACCGCTACTCACTTAATTTATGCGTGGGCAGATATGAATGCCTATCGCCCTATTACCGCCCAAAAAGCGAATTATCCGTTATCACACCCGATGACAGCTCGTAACTTTTTAGAAAAACACGGTTTTATTGATAGAGCGGAATTCGATCAAGAGATTGAAGAAAGTGGGCGTTTAGACACCTTTTTCTTAAATTACCCTAAGGCTTCTTTGGTTGCAACAACGCAATCGAATACTAATATTTTATTAATTAATCTCTCGGGCTTATCTAAAGAGATGATTAATGCTGAAAATATGCCTCGTCTCTCTGAAATCAGTCAGCACTCGTACCGTTTTATGAACCACTATAGCAGTGGCGATAGCAATTCGGCAGGTGCGTTAGGCTTATTTTATAGTTTAAGCGGAAAATATTTAGATTCTGTATTGGCAGACAAAACCGTTTCGCCATTAATTCAAATTTTCAGACAATCGAATTACCAGTTAGGGCTTTTCTCTCATAATGGATTTGCTGATCCAATTTATCATCAGGCCATTTTCTCCGGTATTTTATTACCGACAGCTCACAGCAATGTTAGTGCAATTTCACAATGGAAGAGTTGGATTAGTAGCCGTTCGCTAGGTAATCCATTCTTTAGCTATTTAGATTTAAGTTTGCCATCAGCAAGCTCTAATTCCGCTCAACAAAAACTGTTAGATACGCAATTTGCTGAAATTTGGCAGCACTTAACACAAAATGCGTTATTAGGTAATACGTTAGTTATGATCACTTCTGATATTACTAACAATGAAGCAACCAATGAAAATCCGTTTGCTAAGCAACGCATTCAAGTACCAATGCTCTTTTATTGGCAAGGCGAAAGCAAAGAGTATAATTTCCTTTCAAGCCATTTAGATATTATGCCAACACTATTAAACGGCTTCTTTAAAGTGCAAAATCCGCTTAGCGATTATGCACAAGGCATCGATTTAAGCACCCAGAGCCAACGCCTTTGGGTATCTAGCTCTAACCATAAATGGAACGTTGCAGTAATGCCAAATGGCGAGCAGTATCATATTGATCACAAAGGGAATTTCAAACATTTCAATGCTAACGGGGAAATAGAGCAAGGTACTCGCCCACCACTTGCATTATTCTTGCAAATGATCCAACAAAGCAATCAGTTTATTGCGAAATAATACAAGCAAGCGGTCATATTTTCTTTAATTTTTGCAAATTTTTCAGAAAATTTATTCACAATCCTTTGTAAGGATTGCTCACAGCTTCGCTACCGCAGGCTTTACCAACGTTCAAAAAGCGATGCTTTTTGTAACCGCTTGTCTTCTATCAACTTACTTTTCTATATTTCAAAGTAATAAAAATAAACCATAAAATCGCAATAAAAGCTAAGCCTCCACCAATAAACCCTATGTTAGCTAACCCTAGCTGATTGATGGTAATTCCGCCCAGTAACGCCCCTGTTCCAATACCTAAATTATAGGTTCCCGAAAATATCGCTGCGGCGACATCAGTAGCATCAGGGGCAAGCTCAAGCACTTTCATTTGTAGGGCAATGCTCATACCTGTAATGCCTATCCCCCATATAAATGCGAGTGCAAACATCGCAATAGTAGAGCCACTTAGCAGTAATAAGCAGAACTGGCTTAGCATAATAATGCCAATGCCAGCTAAAATAAATTTATTTGGTGCTTTGCCATATAATTTGCCAAATAAGAAACTAGCTGTAATACCTGCTAAACCAAATACTAATAAAATCAATGTGGTTGTTTTCGGGCTAATAGCACTGATTTGAACCATAAAGGGTTCAACATAGCTGTAAGCGGTAAAATGACCCGAAACAATCAACATTACCAGTAAGAAAATTCCAACTAGCAACGGGCGTTTAAATAAAATGGGTAAACTTTTAATTGAGCCTGCGTTTTTACTTGGTAAATAAGGCAACAACCGCCAGAGCATTAAAAGGACAATAAAAGCAATAATCCCAATCACACTAAAAGTAGCTCGCCAACCTAAGGCTTGCCCGATCATTCGTCCAAGCGGTAATCCTAAAATCATTGCAAGTGAACTGCCTAGAGCTAACATAGCCAAAGCTTGTCTTTTCTTATCTTTTGGAGCAACCCGAATAACCAATGAAGCCGTAATCGACCAGAAAATAGCGTGGGAGACCGCAATAATGGTACGAGAAATCAATAATACCCAGAAATTCCAAGCCACCACCGATAAAATATGGCTAAGGGTAAAAACGATAAACAGTATAATTAACAACCGCTTTCGCTCCATCTTGGCTGTCAGTAACATTAACGGCAGTGATAATCCAAACACCACCCACGCATAGACGGTGATCATAATCCCCGTGCTTGAGGTTTCCATTTGAAAACTTTGGGCGATATCCGAAAGTAAGGCGATAGGAATAAATTCTGTTGTAATCACAATAAAGGCTGCAAACGCGAGGGTAAATACTCTTAGGAAAGACAATCTCCGCTGAGCTTTTCGGGCAAGTTTCATAATTATAAATCCGAGAAAAAGGAAAAAGGAAAACCCAAAAGCCGAAATAGCTTTTGGGTCAAAAATTATAATGCTTTTTGTTCAAGTAACCAATCTAATATATTTTTCTTTTGAATACCATTGTAGTTAGCATTTGGCTGGATAGTATCCATTGTTAAAAGATATTTTGGATATTGATCGCTAATAGCTTGTAAAGGGCGAAGTTCCCTTTCTAACGTTTCTGAAGAAAGTGTTGTTTCACTGACTTGGTAATATTCATAATTTCCAACCTCCGTTACTACAACAAAATCCACTTCAAATTTATCAATGTTACCAACGTAAACTTTTGAATAGCGGCGGCGTAACTCAAGATAAACGAGATTTTCAATTAAATGACCAAAATCTTCTTGATGATCGGGCAATAACAAATTCCGGAACCCTAAATCAACTACATAATACTTTTCCAAACGTTGAAGCAAGGCTCTACCTTTTACATCAAAGCGAGGCACCGCATAAAATAGCAAGCTATCCGTTAATGTTTGTAAATAATTTTCCAAACTGGTGTGTGATAAAGTAACTTGCTGGCTCGCTAATGTATTGCGGATTTTATTGGTTGAAATCAAACTACCAATGCTACTGAGCAATGTTCTCACAATTCGCTCAATAACTGAGGGATTAGGATTACCAATTCTCGGTACAATATCATTGAGCAAAATAGAATGATAAATCCCTCTTAAATACTCCACCCGTTCAACATAACTTTCTGTTTGGAGCAAATAAGGGAAAGCACTAAATAGATATTCGTTAAACAGCCTACCTACATTTTCTACATTGCTACTTTCAACGCCTTGCAGATATTCTTGGAAAGAAAGCGGTAGTACTTCAATTTCAACATAGCGACCTGTCAAATTTGTAGCAAGTTCACTGCTCATAAAATAAGCGTTTGAGCCAGTTAAGTAGAGATCTACATTAGGCTTGATAAATAAACTATCTGCAACCAGTTCAAATTTTTCAACGTGTTGAATCTCATCAAGAAAAATATAATGCTTCTGCTCATCTCTCAATCTTTCCGTAATATATTGATTCAATAAGCGAAAATCTCTCAAATTATAAAAACTCAGATCTTCAAAATTAACCGAAATAATATGATCTTCCGCCACACCTTGAGCTATTAACTCATTTTTAAATAGCTGAAAGAGAACAGATTTTCCTGCACGTCGAACACCGCTCACCACTTTGATGATGTTTTTATCTTTATGCCGTCTTAAAAACGCTAAATAATCGGGTCTAGAAACTAATTTCATTTTATTCACCTCTGTTTCTAGTGTAATTCAAAATTAATTTATTTTCAAATTTTCTAAAATAATCAAGTTAAATCGCATAAATTTTCAAAAATTTAAAAATAAGTTAAAAATATCTAGGCTATTTTTAGTTTTCCAAAAATAAAAGATTGCTAGTATTTCTACTAACAATCTTTTACTGATTATGGCATTTTTTTCCGATTACTTGCCAAACCCTTTCAAACCAACAACATGTACATACTCTTGGTTATTGGTAATCTTACGCACCAATTTATAGGTTGTACCACGTTCTGGGCTGATGTTTTCAGGAGCTGCAATTAATAACTGCATATCTAAACGTTCGCAGAGTTCAAATAACGTATTAATTGAAGTTGCATCTAGTCGAGCCGCTTCATCAAGGAATAGTAAACGAGCTGGCAGAATATCTTTCGCACGCATACGGCGAGCTTCTTCTTCCCAGCTTTGTACTACCATCAAGAGAATGGACATACCTGTACCGATTGCTTCCCCTGTTGATAATGCACTACTTTCTGCACGCATCCAGCCGTCTGCCCCACGGAAGGTTTCCACCTCTAAATCTAAGTAGTTGCGGTAATCCAATAACTCTTCACCGATAGTTTGCGGTGTGCGTTGCCCCATTTCAATATGTGGGTTTACACGTTTATAGAGCATTGCTAATGCTTCAGAGAAACTGAGTTTTTGACTGTCGAATAAGTCTTTGTGTTCCTCACGATTATTGGATAATGCATTGAGTAAAATAGCGTGAGTATCACGAATATTTACCACTAAACGCACCCCTTTTACCTGACCAAAGGCAATATTTTGTAAGCCTTGGTTGAGTTGGAGAATACGCTGCTGCTCACGCTGGATTGTTTTGCGTAAGATGTTTGCCACACTTTCCGCACTAATCGCCAATTTTTTCTCACGGCTGGTTAATTCATTGGTTAAGCGTGAAAGCTCAATTTCCATCTGTTCAATCGCATCAATCGGATCATCCGTTTTGATGATGTCTTGGCGAATACGTTCACGCAAGTGTTGGTAAACTGCAATAAAGAATGCCACTTTGTTTTCTGGTTTACGGCTATCTTCCGACGCTCTTAAACTATCACGCAAGTATTCGTTATCCGCCACTGCCGTCCGCAATGCACCTAATGCTTTATCTGAAATTGAACGTAACTCTTCCGCAGATTGATAGGCTAACTCACGGCGATTTAAACGTTTTTCTACATCACTATTGCGAGATAAACGCTGAACAATACACCAACTTGCTTTTGCTTGTACCACCAATTCACGTTGAGTATGGTAATCACGCTCGGCTTTGCGTAAGGTGCGGTTGAGGTTATCCATTTCCGCTTCAATCACGGCAATTTGCTTGTCTAAATAACCTTTGCGAGATCGTTGTTGGCTTAGGCGTTGTTGCAATTCATCACGGCGGAATCTTGCACGCTCTTCAGCGTTTACATCGCCACGCACACCTAAATCATCAATTTCACGAATTAACTCTTGTAACATTTGGTTTTTCGCATCGTAAGAGCTGCGTAAACCTGTTAGAACTTGGTTATATTGAGATAATTGAGCCTGTGCTTGACGAAGTTGATCTCGAGCCTGCTCTCGCTCACGCTGTGCGTTTTCTAAACGTTGGCGTAACTGTTCAGTGAGTGCTGAACCTTCCGTACCTACAGTTTCTTCATAGCTAAAGTGTAAACGGCGGTTCATTACATCCGCCAAGCTAAACACTTTTTGCTGTAAGATTTTTTGTTCTGCAACAGAACGGCTGTAATCCGCCTCAAGCTGTTCAAATAATGCAGGATCGCTCTTCAAGGCTGCGGCGATCGGCTCTAATTGAGTTAATGTTGAACCAAATTGGCGAATAAACATTTCATCTTCTTCCGCCACTTCTAGCTGTTCACGGCACTCTTCTGCTCTTTCAGCTAAGGTCTCGTCTGCTAACAAGTTTGCAAGCGGTAGAATTTTGTTCAACATTTGCAACTGGGCTTTTACGCTTTCTAATTGATGGCGTAATTGTTGTTCATTACCGCTTGATTGTGCTAATTCACGCTCAATCTCCGCACGCTCTGCTGCAATTTCTTGCATCAGATCTTCGGGATTATCTTGGAATACTAAGTTTAAGTGCGTACCCACAAATTGGCTTAAATGTTGATGTAAACGTTGGCATTTCTGCACATCAAAAGCACGTTCTGCGTGTTTTTCTGCCGTTTCATCACGCTCTGCTTTAAGCGTTTCTAAATGTTTTTCACGAGCAGCACGACCAAACAACGGCACTTCAGGGAATTTCGAGTAACGCCATTGACGGTCAGATACTTTCACCACCACACCATCGCCTAGCTCTTCAGTACTGAATACTGCATCATCGAAAGCTGAAGGATCGCCCTCAATTAAATAGAGATCCGTTGGGCAGTCATCTAATTTTTCAAGCTGTGCTTTAACTGCTTCTAAATCACGCACCACGATTGCGTGGCGAGCTTCGCCATATAATGCCGAGAAATAAGGAGCATCTTCAATCGACACATCATCATAAAGCTCTGATAATAAAACACCGCCAAAACGTTCGGCTAATTGATTTAAACGAGCATCTTCCGATCCATCTGGTTGGCTTAAGCGGTTGATTTGCTCATCAAGCAACTGCTCTTTACGAGCAAGCTCATCACGAGCAAGGGTAGCTTCACGCTCTTTGCTCAGCATATTTTGCATAAACTGCATTACCGCTTTGCTTGACTCAAATTTCTCGCCACATTGCTCTTCTAAACGAACAAGGGCTGATTGTGCCGTATGCCAAGCAGGGGCATTTTTCGCTAACTGCTGATATTGTTGATTAAGCTGTTCACGTTGTTGGCGTTGGGTTGAACGTTGTTCTACAAAGTCCGAAAGCTCGGCTTCCAAATCTTCTAAGCGAGCTTGCTGCTCTTCAAAATAGGCGTCCAATTCTTCCGCTGAATTGAGCTGCTGTTGCGATTTTTGATTAAATTCCGCCACTAAACGCTGGGCATTTTGCTGTTGTTGCAAACGTTGCTCTAAATCGTTCAGTTTCTGACGTAAACTTACCGCTTGTTGAGCCTGCATTTTCTGTTCTGGGAATGCTGAAAGCAACAAGCGAGCCTCTTCCCACGCTTGCAAGCGGTCAATTTCGCCCGAAATTTTGCAAACTAGCTCAAAGGCTTTTTCAAACTGGGTTTTCGCCATATCTGATACGCTTAAACGCTGTTCAAGCTCAAACACTTTATCGGTAAGATCTTCAGCTTGAGCAGCAAATTCAGCGTGGTAATCTTCAATATTATTGAGATCTAAATTCGCTAAACCTGTGAGCTGTTTCGCCTTCTCTAACGCATTTACCGCTTGTTGGTATTGCAATGCTCGAGTTTGCTGTGCATCTAACGCCTGCTGGTAATCCGCCATTTGTGAACGCAATTCTTCAACGTGGTCGTCTGCTTCATCTGCACGAGCTTGGGCATTTTCTGCCATTTCAGCAATTTCTTCTAAAGCTTCTTGTTGCTCTTCAAGTTTGATGTTCAGCTCTTCCACTTCATCTTGATAGCGTTCAATTTTTTCTTGATGACGCAACGCATTCATCACTAAATTTAGATGATCGTTCGCACTATTATATTCGCTTTCTAGCGACTGCTCTGCCTCTGCAATGTCGGCACTTTCACGGCTGAATTCAACAAAACGTTGCTGTTCAACCACAATTTTCGATTTCGCCGCATACCACTCTTTACGCTGCTCTAACGCTGCCTGCACATTGCCACGACGCTCATTAGCATTACGCATATAATCTGCCGACACATAGTTGGTCGATTCAGTAATCAAGCGTTTGAACATATCACGATCAGATTGAGTAACCTTGATCGCTTCTAACGTCATTCGGTTTTCACGCAATGCCGATTCCATATCTTGGAACGCTTGGCGAACACCTGTATTTTCTGGCAATAAATAATCACGTAATGATTTGGTAATTACGCTTGAAATACCACCGTAAAGTGAGGCTTCAATTAATTTATAGAATTTGCTTCTGTCTGCTGCCGAACGAAGGCGTTTTGGGATCACCCCCAAGTCAAACATAAAGCTGTGGTAATCGGTAATTGAATGATATTGTTTAAATTGAACTTCTGTGCCTTCAAATTTATCTTTCAGATCATTTAATGGCAACACACGAGCCTTATCACCCACTTGTTCCGTTAAAAGGCTGATAATGCTCTGTTCTTGTGGAATGTTTTGCAGTGAGAACGAGCGGATATCCACTTTCTTATCACGCCCAACAACTTGCTGTAAACGCACACCAGTAATAATACGTTGCCCACGAGAGTTTAACGATTCCAACACCGCATAACAGACACCCACTTTTAATTTACCGTATAAACCTTTATCACGAGAGCCAGCAGTTGAACCTGCTTCCGTTGTATTACGGAAGTTCAGTAAGGTTAAATCTGGAATTAATGCCGTAACAAAACCCGCCATTGTGGTGGATTTACCTGCTCCGTTACCTCCAGAAAGGGTGGTAACTAGATCATCTAAATCAAAGGTACGAGCAAAAAAACCGTTCCAGTTGATTAAGGTTAAAGAGAGGAATTTACCGCGTTGTACTTCATTTTGTCTTGCAAGCGGTGCAATTTGAGGATTATTTTGCAATTCCACTTGTACTGCAAATGCTTCATTAATTTCTGTCATATATATGCCTAAATACTAAATTTTAATTTGATAAAGTTGTTCAATATTTTCTTTATCATAAAACTTATGATCGCTTTGAATTATTTTTATACTTTCACTTGTGGTAATCTGTATCTGTTTTAACTTCTCTACTAAAAGATCAAATTCAGAAGTATGTGCTAATACGAAATCATTTATTCCTATATAACTATTCACTTCTCGACGGCGAGCAACTACTTCACTTTCGGATAGTGTAACAACATAACATAGTGCATCTCGATGTACATATTTAGTTGCCATAGCTTCTAAATCAGCTTGCTTCCAACGCTCTCTTAAAGTTGTTTTAGCACTAATTGTAATTGGAGTTTTACGATTATATAAAACAATATCTAAAATAACATTCGGTACAAAAGCTAACTCTGCTTGAACATATATAGGGGATATATTTTCTCGTAGTAAGGCAAGAACAAGTAATTGTTCAAATACACCACCATTTACAGAATTATTAGAATCAAATTCCGATGTATAAACACTCCAATAAAAAGAAATAAATTCACTTGGCTTCCAATTTTGATTGATTGGGTATTTTTGAATTATCTTCCTTACTATATCAGTAACTTTAGTTCCTTTTGCCATTTCTATTTACCTACTATGCCTAAATACTCCAAAATTTTTTCAGCTGTTGCTTGAATTGCTGGTACAGCAACAGAATTTCCAAATTGCTTATATGCTTGAGTATCAGCTACAGGGATAAGATAGCTATCTGGAAATCCTTGCAATCTAGCCCATTCACGAGGAGTCATTTTCCGGATACCCTCTCTATTTACTTCACCTTTTATTTTTGTTGTTGGTGTAAAATCAGTAATTCTATGATCTATAACTAGGTTTCTTTCTCTCCCCATTCCTCCAACAACTATTGCATTTGCGATACCATCATCTGGAATAATTTCATACCCAAACCCATTTCCTTTTCCTTGATGGCGAGCTTTATGGTTTCTTAAGGTTTCTACATATTGATTTGATAAATAATATTTTGTTGGTACAACATCTTTTTCTTTTACATCATTAAAGCTTACTTTTTTTCCTAATGGTTTAGGATAGTAGAAAGACTTTATAGCCAAATCTTTTCTAAAACCAACAATAAATACTCGCTCTCGATTTTGTGGAACACCGAAATCTTTTGCATTTAGTATTTGAGGTTCTGGAACAAAATAACCTAAATCACATCGCAAAACATTCAGTATTGTTTCTAATGTTCTACCTTTATCATGGCTAAGTAGTCCTTTTACATTTTCAAGGAAAAAGGCTTTCGGCTTATGCCTACGAATGATTTCTGCAACATCGAAGAACAATGTTCCACGAGTATCGTCGAACCCTCCTCTTTTACCAGCAATAGAGAATGCTTGGCAGGGAAAACCCGCACACAAAATATCAAAATATGAAGGAATTAAACTTTTCGTTTCTTCTAAAGTAATATCACCATATGGTTTATCTCCGAAGTTTGCCGTATATGTTTTCTGCGCATTTTCATCAATTTCACTAGAAAAAACACAAGTTCCTCCTAACCGCTCCATTGCAAGTCTAAACCCACCAATACCAGCGAATAAATCAATAAATGAAAATTTAGAATCTGATGAAAAAATATCCTTGAATAACTTATATTGTACTGTAGGCTCTTCTAATTTAACTTCCATTATAGGAATAACCTCTACTCTTCACTATCTTCCGAATCTTCCACTTCATCTGCAATATTTTCATCAATTTCAACCGCTTGTTCTTTTAATAATTCAGGCGTGGTGGCTTCACCCTCTCGAATTAAGCGAAGTTGAGCTTCTCTTGGATCATCGCCTGTGCGTACATCAGCCCCAAAGCGGAATACCG
Organism: Mannheimia kashgarensis; assembly: GCF_041807705.1. NCBI lineage: Bacteria > Pseudomonadati > Pseudomonadota > Gammaproteobacteria > Pasteurellales > Pasteurellaceae > Mannheimia > Mannheimia kashgarensis. The sequence continues at coordinate 85,487 of NZ_JBGTYY010000002.1, read as the reverse complement.
ATTCTGAAATCACAAATTTCTTGCTGTTTTGTTCCCCTACACGGGTAATAATGCCAATGCGAGCTAGGCGACGTAATGCACCACCTACTTTTTCCGCTAACTTGGCACGGTCTAAGTCTGAGCCTGTTGAACGTGGGTTTACCGCTTTTAATAATTTACTTTCATCAGCAAGGCTTAATAGCTCTTCATACACATCATCTTGGTTGAAAATACCTTGCTGAGCTAAACGCTCTGGGCTTAAATAGAGATAACATAATACTTTCCCCACCAACATTTCCATTTCAGACATTGCGGAACGAGCAATCAGCGTTGAGGCTTTCGGGCGTAGGTAGAAAAAGCCTTCAGGTGCTCGAATTAGCTCAACGTGGTAACGGCGATAAAAGCTCTCCAACTCCAGTTGGAAATCCATCAAAAAGGCGTGTTGATCAAGTTGTTCAGTATTGATATGACGCCCTGCACGCAGTTGGCTGTCCAACTCTGGAAAAATGGGGTTTGCAATGGCGAGTGCCAATTTTGGCGAAATCACATCTTGGATATTGTCTGTCATCTTCTATTCTCTTTTAAATTTGTAAAATTCTACACAAAAACGACCGCTTGTTACTTGTTGTATTGGTCGATTACATTCGCTTGCACTTCTGCACCCTGTTCATTAATCGGTTGCCATTGTGGGTAAACCGCTTGGCTATCTTGGCTTGCCATACCTAATTTCACCGCCTGATCGACAATAATGCGAGCCACATCAAAATGGCGAGACTCTGGGAAGCGAGCCAGCTGTTCACGCAAGATAATACCTAAATCTATCGGTTTGCCTTCCGCACGGAATGGGGCTAAATGAGCCTGCATCGCAGAAACAATCTGTTCTTGCACATCAGAAAGGGATTCGTACTCTAATTCGCTTGGTAACTCACCCACTGATTCTGCTTCATTTAACATCGCCTCATCATCACGCAAATCAAGCAATGAATCCGCCTTAGCAGTGTAAAGAAACCAAGGATTGTTGTAATAATCTTGGATAGATTGACGTAAACGCTGCCCAAACACACGGTTTTTATCCATATCAATCGCTGTTCGGATAAATTTATGGACGTGACGATCGTAACCGATCCAAAGATCGATTGCCTGTTGTCCCCAGCTAATAATACGGTCTAATTTATTCTGTAAATTCACAATCAGCTGGTCGATAAAATCTAAATCATCACGGGCAAACAAACAGCTTTGAATACGTAATAATTGAGCTTGTAACTTATCGCCTGCGGCATTCAGTGTGTCTTGCAACTCACGCAGATTACCTGAGGTTTCATCTAATAACTGTTCACAACTTATAATCGCTTCGTGCCAGTTTTGGCTTAAAAGCTCTGCAATTCGCTCACGAATTTGATGCTGATTTTCGTCCATAATGCGTTGTGAAAGATCAATACTGTCAAAAATTTCTGCCACCGAATATTTAAGTGGTGCATACACATTATTTCGCCAAAAACGCTCATCTTTCGCCTCTGCCGTTCCTTCTTCAGCTGACACTGAAGCACGCTGAATTTCATCCGCCACAATAGAAAGCTGAATAGAAAGGCGAAGTGTGGAAAATTCACGCTGGCGAACATAATAGTTTGAAATGCCTACTCCTAACGGCGTTACACGATAAATCGCTAATCCTTCGGTAAATTCACTACTAAAGCGATTTAACAAACGCTGTCTAACTAAATCATTAATCGCATTATTTGCACGCTGAGTAAAGGTTGCATCAGGCTGCTCAAACGAATTTGAAACATAACGGAAAAGATCAACAAGATCACTTTCTAACAATTCACCATCTGTCTGTTCTTGATTATAAATAGAGATAGCAAGTAGAAACGCTAAGCGGTCGGAAGAGAGTGAAAGTGAAAATTCACGATCTTTCGTCCAAGAGATGAGTTCTGGAATAGTCTGTGCCAATTCGTTTTGCATACGGCTTAATCTTTGATTTAAGTATAAGTAAAAAATAGTTCACATTGTAACTGAATGCAAGACAAATGGGAATGCAAGGATAAAATGCAAACCTTAATTTTTGCAAACTACCCTAACTATTTAATGCTTTATCAGCAATTTCCATATTTATTTTCAAATACACAAGCGGTTATATTTTCTCAATTTTTTGCAAATCGCTAATTTTCTGCACTAAGCCCGCCAAACTCTCCGCCTGCATTTTTTCCATCACACTTGCACGATGCACTTCTACCGTTCTGACTGAAATCGCCAATTTATCGGCAATTTGTTTATTAATATAGCCCTGCATAATATAAGGCACTAAGTTCCGCTCTTTTTCCGTCAATTTTGCATAATTTTGCGAAATTTCACGAATTTTAACTGCTTGTTCGCTGGCTTTTTCAGCAGCCCCCAGCACTTGCTTTAACTGCTCAAAGCCGACCGGTTTTTGCAGAAAATCCACCGCCCCGTTTTTCAGCTCGGTAACTGCCATCGGCACATCGCCGTGAGCCGTCATAATCACGACCGCCAGCGTCGATTGTGCCTCCCGCAGTTTTTGATGAACCTGCTGACCGTCTAAATAAGGCATACGAATATCCAGCAACAGCACGCCTTTTTGGTGTAAATCAGCCTGTGCCAAAAAATCGAGACTGTTCTGCCAAGTGTGGAGTTCCAAGCCCAACGGGGCAAGCAGGAAAGCCATTGCGTCTAACAGCGGTTCTTCATCGTCAAGAATATGAATTTGCATTTTTTCTCCGTAGCAACTGTATCCCCCAAAATATTTGGCGAGATACAAATTCGTTAATTAAACCGCGTGAGCATTCCACTGTGAGCTATCACGGACGATGGCGTTAATCACGGTTAAAAGCTTACGCATACAAGGGTGCGTTTGCTAACGCACCATCAAAATACATTTGTTATTAACTTGGTAGGGTTAAAATCACTTTCGCCCCTCGCTCCCCATTCGCCAATTCAATCGACCCGCCGAGCGACTGCATCAGCCTTTGGCACAGCACCAAGCCTAAGCCCATCCCCTGTGGTTTATCGGTGCGAAACGGGACGAACGGGAAATCAAGTTGGGTTTGGGAAAAACCACCGGCATCGTCCTCAATAGTGATGTTTATCTCATTTTCAACCGCTTGTAACCGAACAGCAATCGTTGTGGCTCCCGCTTGCAGGGCATTAAGCAGGCAATTTGTCATCACCTGCTCCAACGCCGTTGCATTCAAATTAAGCGAAAAAGAGCAGTCGGCAATCAGCCAAATCTTGGCATTTTGGCGATTCTCCACGCTGATAAACTCGATCACTTTTGCAATTAATTCATTCAAAACCACCGCTTGCAACTCACTGCTTGGACGGCTTTTCGCCCAATCCCGAATGGTTTGCATTGTCTGAGTAGAGCGATCCACCTGTGCAATCAGCTTCTCCAAAATCCGCTGTTGATAGCTGTCTTGGCTCTGGCTTTTCAGCCCTTCGGCGTACATTCTAATTGCCGACAACGGCTGTTTCAACTCGTGGGCAAAGCCGGTCGTCATCTCGCCCAACAGCGTGAGCCGATCCGCTCGGGTCAGCTCCTGCTGATACTGCTGCATTTTACGATGAGCGGTATTTAACGCCTTACTTTTGCGATAGACCTGATAGCGTAACGCCGCAAAATTCAGCAGAATAAATACCAGCACCGCCAACAGCCCGAATTTATTTAGCACGATCCAATCCTGCACCGTTGCCCATAGGCTTTTTTGCTGTGGGTGGCGATAAAGTTCCCGCAAAATCTGATCCGCCTGTGCAGAGGAAAATGGCGGTGTCCAACGGGGCAAATCCGCCCGTTCGCTCTGCAATAGTTGAGTGGCAAGCTCTACTGCCAAACGATTCGAGACACTCGGCATCGCCGCCAGTGACCAGTTCGGCAAAAGCTCGGTGCTACTTTCACAGGCGATTGAGCTTGGCTGCGGCGACAGCAAGCGGAAATCCGAACGGACAAATTTACCCTCAGCCACTAACTCTTCCAGCAAACAGACCGGCACAATCGCCGCTTCCACTGTTTTATCCGCCAACAACTGCAACGCCTGCTCCACCGGAAAACCGCTAAACCGCACCGAAAAATCCCGCTGAGGCTGCATTCCAAGCTGATAAAAACGATGCAAGCCGAGCAGATAACCGCCAAAAGCGTGATTATCCACCGCACTAATCGTCTGATTTTTCAGATCCGCCAACTGCTGATAACCACTCTCCGCCCGTACCCAAATACTGCTGCCCACCGCCCCCTGCTCTGCATTCGCCGAATAAGGGCTGTTCAGCGTTGCCAACCAACGCACATTTTGATCATTCAAATAGAAAAATTGGGCTTGGTTAGTCAGTAGAAAATCCAGCTCTGAATGCCGATTTGTCTCGTTCAACCCAAGCGGCACCAACTCAAATTGCTCATTCGGAAGCTGCTCATTCAACCAATCAACCCACGGCTGCCAATGCGTGCGAGTGTAGGCTTCTCCTCGTTGGGCAAGAATACCGATGTGATAGGTGGATGCCCAGATGTTGTGGGATAGAAAGAGAAGAAATATTAGGGCAATATGAGCTAAACCGTCTTTTAAGGATGGAGATTTCATCATTAATTGGATTAATGTGTAAGGAACAAATTTCACTAGAGAATCCTCCCTCAAAAATTTGAATTGCTTATTAATAAATTACTCAAGAAATTATACTTTTCTGTCATATATGCAGATTTACCCTGAACAGTTAAAGTCATTCTTAAATCAGGGAAGATGTTAAGGGTGGTTATTTTATAGTGTGAGTCTGCATATAGTTTTCAATATAGAGACTGTTATAAAATTAAGTAGAGCTATGATAATGGTCGGTTCTGAGAGAGTAAAGGGCATTCAGTATATCACTTACATAAAGTAATTATATTACTAGAGAAAATTGCACCAGAAAAACTTAGTAATACTATAAAATCGTTACAATTTACACATCTTATATCTGTTTATGAGATTCCGTTTTTTAGGTTTAACCAGGAGAAAAATATAGCAATGAATCATAGGGGCAATTCACTTAAGATTTTCTTATGAGCATCTAAAATCTGTTTTTTGTCCATTTAATAAAACAAACTACAAGAGCCACAAATGTGGCTCTTCTGCTTTTTACTAGGTATTACGTTGTTCAAATACTTTCATAAATTCAATCAATGCTTTCACTCCCTCAATCGGCATTGCGTTATAAATTGAAGCTCGCATACCGCCTAGCACTTTATGCCCTTTTAAGGCTTGTAAGCCACAAGCGGTTGCTTCACTCACAAATTTTGCATTTAGCTCATCGTTGCCTGTAGTGAAAGTCACATTCATCCAAGAACGGTTTTCTTTCGCTACCGTGTTGTAATAGAATGTTGAGCTATCTAAATAATCATATAACAACGCTGCTTTAGCTAAATTATGCTCTTCAGTTGCTTCTAGTCCACCCTCTGCCAATAAGTGTTTGAATACTAATGAACATAAATACCACGCAAAAGTTGGGGGTGTATTGATCATCGAGTCCGCATCACGCTGAACCGCATAATTCCAAATAGATGGGGTGTCTTTACGTGCCTTACCTATTAAATCATCACGAATAATAACAATCGTAATACCAGCAGGACCTAGATTTTTCTGAGCACCTGCATAGATTATGCCAAACTTACTGATATCAATGCCACGGGATAGAATATTTGATGACATATCCGCCACTAGTGGCGTGTTACCCACATTAGGAATATCAAAAATTTCCACACCACTAATGGTTTCGTTTGTGCAGTAATGTACATAGTCGTATTGTTCGCTAATATCGCTAAAATCTAAACGATTTACTTTTAATTGTGGTTCGGTCTCTAAAATATTAATTTCATCAATTTCAGCAAAATGACGAGCTTCTTTCGCAGCAGTTGCCGACCAATGCCCTGAGTTTAAATAAAGTGCTTTACCTTTTTGTCCAATAAGATTCATTGGAATAGCGGCAAATTGCCCTCTTGCTCCGCCCTGTAAAAATAGAATACGGTAATTTTCGGGCACATTATAAAGTTTACGTAAATCAGCTTCAGACTGGGCAGCCAATTCCACAAATAATTTACCACGATGGCTGACTTCCATTACCGAAGTGCCTTGATCTAACCAATTTAATAATTCTTCTTGTGCTTTTTCTAACACTTTTTTCGGCATCATTGCCGGCCCTGCACTGAAGTTATAAACCTCTGTCATTTTTCACCTCTTGTATTAAAATAATGATTATATTCTATCCGAAAAACAGTTAAATGGTAGAGCGATTGGCAAATATTTTGCTGACAAGCGGTCAAATTTACTCGATTTTTTGCAAAACAAAACCCCTAACAATTTCTTGTTAGGGGTTAATTAGTTAGCTAATTAAGCAATTACCAGTTTACGCGTAAACCTACACCGATAGCTCTTTTTGTTTCTTTCGCAGAACGAGAACCATCTACATAGTGGTCTCTTGCTGTTACATATTTACCTTCAACGAAAGCAACTACGTTTTTGTGGAATTTGTAATCAGTACCTGCTAAGAAGCCGTGAGATTTATTTTTGCCACCAGCACTGTCTTTAGAATGACCATATTTATAGTTTGCATAAACAGATGATTTATCTGTTACTTGAACTTTAACCATTGGACCAACGTAGAATGATTTATCTTTATCTGAGCCTGTTTTCTCAACTTGGTAACCACCGTCAACACCGACTAACACAGTTTCGTTGATGTTATAGCCAATTGCAGCATCGAAAGCATTTGCACGGATTTTATCTTCAGAATCTGTTTTGTAATGGGTACGACCGTAAGCACCTTGTAAGATCCAGTTGTTTGCTTCATAAATAGCACCAAAACCGTAACCGTTTTTGATATTATGACCTTTTTTTTCACCAGTAACAGGATCAATTGTTACAAGTTTTTTACCGTTATTTTCTTCTGTCTGGCTAAAGTTATAGTTAGCACTTAACGTTAACCCTTCAATACCGTTGTAGTCATAACGAATTGCACTTGTGCTCGAAGTTGGCACATAGTCATCTAGTAAACCGTATTCATAGTCGTTTGCTAAACCTACATCATCAGCAATTACCGGTTGTTTACCGAAAGTAAGCTGACCATACTCTTTTTGACCTAAACCAACAAATGCTCTATTAGCATATAAACTACCAAAACCTGAGTTTTGATCGCCTTTAAAGCGAACTTGTACTTGACCTAATGCGTAGAAACCATTGTCATTTAATGCATGGTTTACTTTTACACCAAAGCGAGTACCTTGGTTACGTAATTTGGTGTCGCCGTTATCTTCACTGGCATTTTTTTTACCACCAACTTTTGTAGTTTGATTATCTGCGATTACACGGATAGAACCCCAGAAATCTACTTTTGTACCTTCAGCATCATAAACTGTTGTTGCTGATGCTGATGCTGCGAATGCAGTTAATGCTAATGCAACTAATGTTTTTTTCATAATTTTCACCTTAGATTTTATATGTTGTATAATAGTAATTGCTCTCATTAAGGTGTAAGAACAATACTCCAATCACAATGTATCGGCTATAATGCCTAACATTGTTTTCACGAGCATAATTGCAAAAACAAAAGTTGTTGTCAATAGTTTAAACACCATCCGCACGCCCTAAAATACCTATAAAAATCAATTAGTTACATATTTATTGTTTCATTTGGAGAATTTTACATTTCTTTACCACAGATTTAAAACAGACATAACCCATTGAAAATAAAATACTTTTAAACAATTAACTCAATAAATTATTAAATTTGAAAAAAGTTCATTTATTTTGTGACATAGATCACAATTTTAGGATTTTTTTACAAAATAAGATTATTTTTAACCTGAATATTACAAAAAATAGCAAAATATAGACCGCTTATAATCCCTGTAACTTTGTTTTTCTGATAGATTTATATAAAATAAAACTGCTTCTAAATTATTAATTACGAAATTGAATGATGCAAAAACACCGTTTCCTTACTCAAATGAAGCTAAATTTAGCTGATTTAGCTTCATTTTCTGAAAATAAAATCACTGTCAGCTCGACCTATTTTTCTAAACAATCTGGATTAGTGAAATTCTTTGTCGCCGAAATTGAGAAAACAGCAGAACAATTGCTTAATCAAAAAGATGTTTCATATAGTGAGTTTTATGCTGAAAAATTGATTAAACAGTTTGATGCTCTCAATAGTGCAATTAGTAAAGATCAACAACAAAAAAAGAATACGGTTCAATTTCAATCTTCCTTTAAATTTTCTGCAAATATTCACACCCTTTCGTCGAGTAAACGCTTGCAGGAATATCGTAAAGCATTACGAGCCTTAAATGAGAAGATGAGTTGGCTAATGGAACAGAATTATAATGAGGAAAATGAAGCATTAAAGCAAGAATTGCAAAATCAAATTCTGGAAACAGAATATCGTAAAGATAAATGTATGAAGGCGATTGAAGATTTGGAGCAAGAGCTGTTATTTAAACAAAAATAGACACCATAAATAGTGTCTATTTTCCTCACAAATTTTAGCTATAGAGATTTCGCTAAATCTTTAATAAATGCCTTAAATTCTTTTCCGCATTTATCGTGATTTAAACTATATTCTACAAAGGCTTTCATATAGCCTACTTTATCGCCGCAGTCGAATGAGCGACCTGTCATATTAAAAGCTTCAACCGTTTCTTGGTGAATCAGCATATCAATTGCATCAGTAAGCTGAATTTCATCGCCTACACCCACAGGTGTTTTTTCCAACAAGTCCCAAATATTGGCGGAGAATACATAACGCCCCACAACTGCAAGATTTGAAGGAGCTTCTTCCACACTCGGCTTTTCTACCATTTTTGCAATTGGTGCTGAGCCACCTAATGGAATATCAACCTCATTGCAGTCTGCCACACCGTAGCTACTCACATTTTCCATCGGTACAGGGGCAACCATAATTTGGCTATGTCCCGTTTCTTTAAAGCGTTTAACCATTGCTGCAAGGTTTTCTGTTTTTTGATTAGCAGTAAAATCTCCAAGCAGCACATCTGGCAATACTACTGCAAAAGCTTCATTACCTACTACTGCTCTGCCACACAAAACGGCGTGCCCTAATCCTTTCGCTTGACCTTGACGAACGTGAATTAAGCGTGCATCTTTCGGAATAATAGAACGAACTTCATCTAATAATTGGCGTTTAACTCGTTTTTCAAGCATTGTTTCAAGCTCAAAAGAAGTATCAAAGTGGTTTTCGATAGCATTTTTTGAAGAGTGTGTTACTAGTACAATTTCTTTGAAACCTGCTGCTACACACTCATTGATGATATATTGAATTAAGGGTTTGTCGGCAAGGGTAAGCATTTCTTTAGGAATAGCTTTTGTTGCGGGTAACATACGAGTACCAAGACCAGCAACAGGGATAATCACTTTCATTTGAAATCCTTATGATTTGTGAAATCTTATTCAAAATAGGCCGCTTGTAGTATATCGCAAGCGGTCATCTTTTTTCATTTTTTTACAAAATTTTAAGCATTATTGACGTAATAAGGCTAAAATTTCATCAGTTTTTTTTTTCATTAGGGCTTTGTCGCCACGAGTTTCTAAATTTAAGCGAACCACAGGTTCGGTATTAGAACTGCGTAAATTGAAACGCCAGTTGTCAAATTCAACACTAATGCCGTCTAAAGTTTCTACTTTTCCGTCTTTGTAGGCTTCTTTTACTCGGGCAATTGAGGCCTGTGCATCAGTTAATTTACTGTTGATTTCACCCGGTGATGGGAATTTATCTAAACGCTCGCCAACTAATTCACTAAGCGATTTACCTGTAGTGCATAATAGCTCTAAGGTTAATAGCCAAGGGATCATACCGCTGTCGCAATAGAAGAAATCACGGAAGTAGTGGTGTGCAGACATTTCGCCGCCATAAATCGCATCAACTTCACGCATTTTCTCTTTAATAAATGAATGCCCAGATTTAGACATTACAGGCTCGCCACCTGCTTCACGCACAAGCTCTTCTGTATTCCAAATCAAGCGTGGATCGTAGATAATCTTCGCTCCTTTATTTTTAGCTAAGAACGCTTGAGACAATAAGCCGACAACATAATAACCTTCAATAAAACCACCTTCTTCATCAAAGAAGAAACAGCGGTCAAAGTCGCCATCAAAGGCAATACCAATATCCGCCTTATTTTCTAAAACGGCTTTAATGGAATCTTCACGGTTCTCGTGCAAAATTGGGTTAGGAATACCATTTGGGAAATTGCCGTCTGGATTACTATGGACTTTAATAAATTCCACTGGCACTTGTTGGGTTTTGAATTGGGCTTCAATCGCATCAATGATTTGTCCTGCTGCCCCATTGCCCGAATTAATGACTAATTTTTTAGCTGTGAGCTTAGTTAAATCAATGTAGGAAAGCAAATGTTCAACATAATCGCCTTGCACCGATTTTTGTGTATATTTTCCACGTTTTTCAACCGCCGGAAAATTATTCTCCTCAGCTAAACGTTGAATATCGGCTAAGCCTGTATCAGCACTAATTGGACGGGAGCCTTCACGGACTAATTTCATACCGTTATAATCCATCGGGTTATGGCTTGCCGTTACTTGAATTCCGCCATCGGTTTTTAAGAAAGAAGTCGCAAAATAAACCTCTTCTGTACCAGTTAAACCTAAGTCGATAACATCAACACCTGAATCCAATAATCCGTTTGTAACTGTACTTTTCAGCTCGTTACTGGTTAAACGAATATCTCCCACCTACTACGATTGATTTTAGCTTTAAAACAAGTGAGTTTCCCATAGTATGTTCCTTGTGAGGTTAATGAATAATTAGAATTTTCCCTCTTCTGTTGAGGCTTTAATCCTTTCATAGATCTCTTGACGGTGTACTGAGATTTCTTTTGGTGCATTCACACCTAGTTTCACTTGGTTTCCTCGAATGTTAAGCACCGAAATCTCAACATTGTCTCCTACGAGTAAAACCTCCCCAATTTTGCGAGTTAGAATAAGCATAATTGTCTCCTTGACCGGGTTAAAAAACTCTATTGCTAACATAGAGTAAAATTTCAAAGGCGAGCCTAGCCCGCCTTTATTATTAAAGTTTTGTAGTAATGAATTCTTGTGCTAACGCAAGAGCTTGCGGAATATTTTGTGGTTCAGAACCACCTGCCATCGCCATATCCGGGCGACCACCGCCTTTTCCGCCAACAGCTGTCGCCATTAAACCAACTAATTCGCCCGCATTTAGCTTTGCCGTTAAATCTTTAGTTACCCCCACAATAAGGCTTACCTTACCTTCGGTTTCAGTCGCAAAGGCAATCACGCCTGAACCAAGTTGATTTTTCAAATCGTCCACCATTGTGCGGAGTGCTTTGCTATCTACATTATCCAGTTTTTCAATGATGACATTCACACCATTAATCTGTTTTGCCGATTTTGCCAATTCTCCGCCCGCTTGTGCAGCTTGTTTTTCTTTAAGGCTTTGAAGCTCTTTCTCCGCTTTTTTCGCTTTCTCTTGCAATTGCTGGATTTTCTCTACAATTGAGGCTTGATCTGCTTTTAAAAGATCAGCAATTTGGTTTAGCACCTGTTGCTGGCTGTGTAATAATTCAATTGCTTTTCCGCCTGTTACGGCTTCTACTCGGCGAATACCTGCGGCGACTGCCCCTTCAGAGACAAATTTAAATAAGCCAATGTCGCCCGTTTGTCTAACGTGGATACCACCACATAGCTCGATTGAGAATGGCCCCATTTCAACTACACGAACTACATCACCGTATTTCTCGCCAAATAGTGCCATTGCTCCTTTTTCTTTGGCTTGTTCAATACCCATTGTTTCAATTTGAACTTGGATATTTTCTCGGATTTTCGCGTTCACAATACGCTCAATTTCTTCTAAATCAGCTTTTGCAATTGCTTCTGGTTGAGAGAAGTCAAAACGCAAGCTATCTTCAGACACTAAAGAACCTTTTTGGGCAACGTGGTCACCTAATACTTGGCGAAGTGCTGCGTGCAGTAAATGGGTTGCACTGTGGTTTGATGTGATTGCCTGACGGCGTTCAACATTAACGAGGGCTGAAACTACATCACCAATGGCTAAAACGCCTCCATTTAATTGCCCGATATGCCCCCAAACTTGACCATATTTTTGGGTGTCATTGACTTGGAATAACCCTAATGGTGAACTAATTTCACCAGCATCACCTATTTGACCGCCTGATTCAGCATAGAATGGCGTTTGGTCTAAAATCACAACTGCATTATCGCCGGACTCAATTTTCTCAACCGCAACACCATTACAGAATAAGCCTACGACTTTCGCATTAAATGCTGTTTGCTCATAGCCTAAAAACTTGGTTTGGCCTTCCACTTTAATTACATTATTGTAATCTACACCAAAATTGCTGCTGGCTTTTGCACGCTCACGCTGTGCCGTCATTTCTGCTTCAAAACCTTGTTCATCAATCACAATGTTTCGCTCACGGCAAACATCAGCAGTCAAATCAAGCGGAAAGCCGTAAGTATCGTAAAGTTTAAAGGCTACATCGCCGGAAAGTGTGTTGTTTTCCACTTTCGCTAAAGCATCTTCTAATAAGTTCAAACCACGCTCTAATGTACGGGCAAATTGCTCTTCTTCTGCTTTTAATGTTTTCTGAATAAGAGCTTGCTTTTGTGCAACAATTTCACCAGCTGCTCCCATCACTTTCGCCAATGTCGGCACTAATTGATAGAAAAATGCTGATTTTGCACCGAGTAGGTTTCCGTGTCGAACAGCACGGCGAATAATGCGACGTAGCACATAACCACGACCTTCGTTAGATGGCATAACGCCATCAGCAACTAAATATGAACAAGCACGAATGTGGTCTGCCACAACACGCAGTGATTTATTATCTAAATCTTGTACATTTAATAGATTTGCTGTTTCTTTAATGAGGGTTTGGAAAATATCGGTTTCATAGTTAGAGTTTACGTGTTGCATTACCGCCGTCATACGCTCTAAGCCCATACCTGTATCAACAGATGGTTTTGGTAATTTTTCCATTGTGCCGTCTGCTAAACGGTTGAACTGCATAAATACGATATTCCAAACCTCGATATAACGGTCGCCATCTTCTTCAGGGCTACCCGGTAATCCCCCCCAATGCTCAGGACCATGATCGTAGAAAATCTCTGTGCAAGGTCCGCAAGGCCCTGTGTCGCCCATTGCCCAGAAGTTATCAGACGCATAAGGAGCACCTTTATTATCGCCAATACGAATAATATGATCAGCAGGTACTCCTACTTCTTGATGCCAAATATCGTAGGCTTCATCATCAGTTTTATAAACCGTAACGTATAATTTTTCTTTTGGTAAACCTAGCCATTGTGGTGATGTTAAATATTCCCAGCCAAATTTAATCGCATCTTGTTTGAAATAATCGCCAAAGCTGAAATTCCCCATCATCTCAAAGAAAGTATGATGACGAGCGGTATAGCCTACATTTTCTAAGTCATTATGTTTACCGCCTGCACGCACACAACGTTGAGCAGTAGTTGCTCGAGTGTAAGGGCGTTTTTCCAAACCGAGAAAAACGTCTTTGAATTGGTTCATACCCGCATTCGTAAATAGTAATGTCGGGTCATTTTCAGGCACAAGTGAACTGCTTGGAACAATGGTATGTCCTTTTGTTTGGAAAAACTCTAAAAATGATTGTCTGATTTCTGATGTTGTTTTCATTAAAAATACTCTTTTGAAAATAGAAGTTAAACATTGAACTGCCTTCTATTTTACACATTTTTTATGCCATATTGTTAGTTTAGTTCAGCTTATTTGTTAGATAATGAAAAGATTTTTGTAAAATTTTGCTAAAAAATAACCGCTTGCAGAGCAAACCACTCCGCAAGCGGTTTATTTTGTTTAAAAAATTACAAATTACTCTTCTGATAATGGTACAACAAGCATATCAATTGTAATATTATTCATTACTTGACGTGTTGAAGACATAAATTTACTCCAAAAATCTTGATGATGGCCTGTAATCAATAAATCTACGTTATTTTTTTCTACCGCTTCTTGTAGCACTTGGCTGAAATCGCCTGTACCATTTAAGCAATCAGAAACAGGATAATCTACTTTTGCTGCTAACTCTGCTAATGCAGTGCTGGTTTCCGCAGCGGCACTATCTTGCACTGAAGACATATTAATATCAATTAGCCCTGTATATAAGTCAGAGAAATTAACATCAACGTGAATAAGTGAAAGTTTAGCACCACATTGTGCGGCTAATCCTGCACCTTTACGCACTAGCACCAAACTTTCTTCTGAAAGATCAACTGCCACTAAAATATGTTTATACATAATAATCTCCTTATTTAGACTTATCTTAATGGTTTAGGGCATACTAACACAGCCTGAAAAATAAAAACTTGAAGTAGATCGCAAAAATGGAAATTTATTATTATTTTTTCTACTCCTTTTGAAGTATTAATTTTTTTGCCTATACTTTGCTTCATTAAAATTTAATGGTAAACTTTGTTCTAAATCAAATTTAGAAATATTTTTCTAATCTTCTAAGGTTGAATAGATGAAAATTGTCTCAGAATTAAAACCCTCAGGACGCCACGCTTGTACAATCCATTGCCAGAATTGTAGCATTAGCCAGCTATGTTTACCCTTTACACTAAATGAAACAGAGCTAACACAGCTTGATAATATTATTGAGCGTAAAAAGCCTGTTCAAAAATCACAAGTGATTTTTAAATCTGGCGATGAGCTACGTTCTCTTTATGCTATTCGTTCTGGTACATTAAAAGCCTATACGTTAAGTGAGAGTGGTGAAGAGCAAATTACAGGCTTTCATCTACCTGGTGATTTAATTGGTTTTGATGCTATTACCAATATGCAACACGAAGGTTATGCTCAAGCATTAGAAACTTCGATGATTTGCGAAATTCCCTTTGATATTTTAGATGACCTCGCAGGTAAAATGCCGAAAATCCGTCATCAAATTATGCGTTTAATGAGTAATGAAATTAAGAGCGACCAAGAAATGATTTTATTGCTCTCTAAAATGAATGCAGAAGAAAAATTAGCTGCTTTCTTATATAACCTTTCCCAACGTTATTCCGCTCGAGGCTTTTCAGCAAAAGAGTTTAGATTAACAATGACTCGTGGCGATATCGGCAACTATTTAGGACTTACCATTGAAACCATCAGCCGCCTACTTGGGCGTTTCCAGAAAAGCGGTATGATTTCCGTACAAGGCAAATATATTCATATTAACCGTATGGAAGAATTAGCCGAATTAACAGGGGCAATTAAGCCACAACAAAATATTATTGCTCAAACTACTGCATAACTTCTCTCAAAATCCCTTCTTTGATGAACAATCAAGAAGGGATTTCTGATCCGATGAGCCATCAACTCTATTTGCCCGTACTCTCTATATCCGCTATAATCGACACAATTTTGACCCCGATTAATACAAATAGAGGAATTTTTTATGGGTATCTTAACTGGCAAACGTATTTTAGTTACAGGTTTAGCAAGTAATCGTTCAATCGCTTACGGTATTGCAAATGCAATGAAACAACAAGGTGCAGAATTAGCATTCACCTACTTAAACGATAAATTAAAACCGCGTGTTGAAGAGTTTGCCAAAGAATTTGGTTCAGAAATTATACTTCCGTTAGATGTAGCAACCGATGAAAGCATTACTGAGTGTTTTACTGAATTAAGCAAACACTGGGAGAAATTTGACGGTTTTGTTCACGCTATCGCATTTGCACCAGGCGACCAATTAGACGGCGATTATGTGAATGCCGCAACCCGTGAAGGTTATCGTATTGCACACGACATCAGTGCTTACAGCTTCGTCGCAATGGCTCAAGCTGCTCGCTCGTTCTTAAATGAAAATGCCGCTCTTTTAACCTTAAGCTACTTAGGTGCAGAGCGTGCAATCCCTAACTACAATGTAATGTGCTTAGCCAAAGCCTCTTTAGAAGCAGCAACCCGTGTAATGGCAGCCGATTTAGGTAAAGAAGGTATTCGTGTAAATGCGATTTCAGCCGGTCCGATCCGTACATTAGCAGCATCAGGCATTAAAAACTTCAAGAAAATGCTTTCTGCTTTCGAGAAAACTGCTGCTCTACGTCGCACCGTGACTATTGATGATGTGGGTAACTCTGCTGCTTTCTTATGCTCGGATTTAGCGTCAGGCGTAACAGGCGAAGTGTTACACGTTGATGCCGGTTTCAGCGTAATGGCAATGGGCGAATTAGGTGATGATTAAAACGATTAATTAATAGAAAAAACGGACTTAATTCTTAAGTCCGTTTTTTCTACATTTATTAGTATTATTTACAATATACGTTTGCTGTACGAGGAGTATAAATACCAATAGTAACAATACCAACTAGAATATTACTACCAGATAAAACAGTTTCTACTTGATTAACTTTATCTGTCGAACCACAAATCTCGGTAACGTTCAATGTTTCTTCTTGTCCAATCCCGCCTATAAAGAACGACTGAGTTACACTCTTAGTTGGTTTAATATTATCAGTAACTTTGCCGCCAATATGGGCAGTTTGTGTTGTACATGCCGTAGTCAGCAGGGCTGTTAATACAGATATAGCAAGCAATTTTTTCATTTTAAACTCCTTAAATTACTAGGATTAGTTACAATATACACGGATTTGGCGAGGTGAATAGATACCATAAGTAATTGTACCTAACAAGCCATTAAAGAAAGTAGTTTCAGTTTCTACCTTTCCTACCTTATCTGCACCATTACAAATTTTTGCTGCATCTATCTCTTGTTTTTGAGCAAGCCCAGAAACAAAGAAGTGTTGAACACGATCATATTGAGCTTCCTTAGCAGGAGATAGTTCAAGTGTTTGAGTAGAACAGGCTGCTAAAGAAAATACTGTTGCAATTGCAAGTAATTTTTTCATTGAAAAGTCTCCATTATTTTTAAATGGATTATATTCTACTAACCTTTATAAATTATAGCAACAGCATTTATTTGCTGAACTTGGTTCAAATCCGTTATAATGCCATTGTTTTTTCGGTGCAACGATAGCACCTTTTTTTATTTTTAAAATGAGAAATTATGTTTCAAAACAATCCCCTTTTAGCCCAACTCAAACAACAAATTGAAGCCAGCAAAGAATATGTAGAAGGCTTTGTAAAAGCCTCAGATAAAGCATTCGGCTTTTTAGAATGCGATAAAAAAAGTTACTTCATTCCGCCAATGGAAATGAAGAAAGTAATGCACGGCGATTCTGTTAAAGCTGTAGTCAAACGAGATGGCGACAAAGAACAAGTGGAAATTGATTCTCTACTTGAACCGATGCTTGATAGATTTATCGCTCAAGTGCGTTTAAATAAAGAAGGTAAATTACAATTAGCCGTTGATCACCCAAGCATTAAGCAAACTATTCCTGCCAATACGCACAAAAAAGTAACTGAAAAATTAGAAAATGGCGATTGGGTTGTGGCACAATTAAAAAAGCACCCTTTGCGTGATGACCGTTTTTTCTTTGCTCAAGTAACGCAATTTATTTGTAAAGAGGACGATAATTTCGCTCCTTGGTGGGTAACGCTTGCTCGCCACGAACAACCTCGTGAACCTGTTGCCAATGAAAAAAGCTATGAATTGCACGATGAATTAGAGCGTGAAGATTTAACTCATCTTTACTTCACAACAATCGATAGCCCAAGCACGCAAGATATGGACGATGCGTTATATATCGAGCCAATCAAAGAGAACGATATGCAAATAGGCTGGCGTTTAGTGGTGGCGATTGCAGACCCAACTGCCTATATTCCTGAAAACTCTAATATTGAGAAAGCGGCTCGCCAGCGTTGCTTCACCAACTATTTACCGGGCTTTAACATTCCAATGTTACCTCGTGAATTGTCTGATGATCTCTGCTCACTTGTACCGAATGAGAAACGCCCTGCATTAGTAGGCTTTATAGAAACCGATTTAGAAGGCAATTTCACTAAAGAAGCAACCTTCACCTCTGCTTGGATTAAATCGAAAGACAGACTGGCTTATGACAATGTCTCTGATTACCTTGAAGGCGTAGCAAATGCGTGGCAGCCAGAATCGGAAGAAACTAAGCAACAAATCGACTGGTTGCACCAATTCACACAAGCGCGTATCCAATGGCGTGCTAAAAATGCCTTATTATTCAAAGAGCAAGGCGATTATAAATTTGAGCTAAATGAAGATGGTTCTGTTAAAGATATTCACATTGAATATCGCCGTATTGCAAATCAAATGATTGAAGAATCAATGATTATTGCTAACATCAGCTGTGCCAAATTCCTAAGCCAACACGCCCGAACAGGTGTATTCAACACGCATTCAGGTTTTGATCCGAAAAATTATGAATTGGTTAAATCATTTTTACTGCAAACCTTAGCAACAGATGAAAACCGTGATAAACTGGCAGAACGCTATTCTGCTGAACGCTTAGCAACCTTAGAAGGCTATTGTGAAATGCAGCGTGATATTCAAGATTTCCCGGAGAAATTCTTGGAACTTCGCTTACGCCGCTACCTTACTTTTGCGGAATTTAAATCAGAGGTTGCCCCTCATTTTGGCTTGGGGATCAGTCACTATGCCACTTGGACATCGCCAATCCGCAAATATGGCGATATGGTAAATCACCGTTTAATCAAGCAAGTATTGTTAGGTAAACAATCCTCAACGGTGGAAGAAAACGTACTTACTCGTCTGCAAGAAGCTCGCCGCCAAAACCGATTAGTAGAACGTGATATTGCTGACTGGCTCTATGCTCGCTATCTTTTCCCAATGATAGAACACGCGGTCGAATTTGAGTGTGAAATTGCAGATGTTTCTCGAGGTGGTTTGCGTGCTAAAGTCATTCAAAATGGTGCTCAAATTTTCGTACCATTCTCAACTTTACACGACAATAAAGATGAGATGGAATACCGCCAAGAAGAATTGGCAATTTACATCAAGGGCGAAAAAGCCTACCAAATCGGACAATCTGTACGCGTTAAATTAACCGAAGTACGGTTAGAAACCCGTTCTATTGTGGGAAATATTATCTAGTGTTGTAGGGGCAAATTGCAATTTGCCCCTAGCCTATTTTAGGGAAATCATCAATGGCAACTTATATTGTAGGCGACCTGCACGGTTGCTTTAAGGAATTTCAGCTTTTATTGGAAAAAGCCAATTACACTCCTGAGCAAGATGAACTATTTTTAACGGGCGATTTAGTTGCTCGTGGTGAAGATTCTCTAGCTTGCCTACGTTTTGTAAAAGATCCTACCAATAATGCTAAAACTGTTTTAGGTAATCACGACCTACATTTACTTTCTACATTGCTTGGTATCAAACGAGTAAAGCCGAATGATAAAGTTGATCCTATTTTCCAAGTAGAAGATCGTCTGGAATTGCAAAATTGGCTAAGAAATCGACCGCTTGCAATCCATCACCCAACGCATAAATTTCTCCTTGTTCACGCAGGCATTAGCCCAGAATGGGATTTAGCTACCACATTAAATTGTGCGAAAGAAGCCGAAAGAGTGCTACAAAGTTCAGAATACGCTGATTATATCGCTCAAATGTATGAAAATAATCCGCAACGATGGTCTGAAGATTTACAAGGAATTGAACGCTGGCGTTATATCATTAATGTGCTAACCCGTATGCGTTTTTGCTACACCGACAAGCGGTTAGATTTTGAGTGTAAATTACCAGTTGAAGAAGCCCCCAAAGATCTTGTGGCTTGGTTTGAATTAGATAATCCTCTCTATAAAGAACAAGAAATTATTTTTGGACATTGGGCAAGTTTAATGGGTAAATGCCCTTATCGAAATATTCACGCTTTAGACACTGGCTGTGCTTGGGGAAGCCATTTAACAATGCTCCGCTGGGAAGATAAACAGATTTTCACGCAAAAGCGTTTAAAATAAGAGCATTCAAGAAAAAGCATATTGCACAGTCCTCTTTTTTCCAATAGAATGCTTCCCATTAATGCGACTATAGCTCAGTTGGTTAGAGCACCACCTTGACATGGTGGGGGTCACTGGTTCGAGTCCAGCTAGTCGCACCATTATTCCTAGCGTAACTTAACGCAACCTTTCGCAAAGCCCTTGATTATCAAGGGATTTCGTGTTTTTAAGCCCTTTTTACTTATCATTTCCTACCGTATTTTTTCGCGTTTAACCGCAGATTTTAGGAACACAGTTAGGAACACAGGTTATAATACGTAAAATTCTGTGTTCCTAAAAATCTCACAAGCCTTGAAGAGCAAGGCTTACAAAGTTTTTATTTTTCGTGTTCCTAAAATTCCCGTGTTCCTAAATTATGGCAAGAGTAACAAAACCCCTTACAAATACCGAAGTAGATAAAGCTAAGCCCAAAGAGAAAGATTACAGTCTAATGGATGGGCAAGGGCTTTTTTTGCGTGTAAAGTCTAATGGCTCAAAATCTTGGCTTTTCAATTACTATCGACCTTTGACAGAGCCACCCAAACGCACAAATTTAGGGATTGGTGCTTATCCTGAAATTTCTCTTGCGCAGGCAAGAGCAAAGCGCGATGAATATCGGGCTTTATTGGCTCAAAATATCGATCCGCAGATACATCAAAAAGAACAAAAAATCGCAGACCTACAAACTCGTTCAAGCACTTTTTATAAAGTTGCCGAGAATTGGCGGGTTAAACGGCAAAATGATGTCGAACCGCTCACAATGGAAAAGAATTGGCAACGGCTGGAAAAATACCTCTTTCAAAAGCTAGGTCATCATCCTATTAATGCAATCACGCCATATTTACTTGTGGAAACGCTCAAACCGTTAAATGCAGCCGGGAAAAGCGACACACTGCACCGCCTGATCCGTTTGACCAATCAAATTCTAAATTATGCCGTGAATACCGGCTTATTACAGTTTAACTACTGTGAGAAGGTCGGCGAAGCATTCAGTAAGAAGCCTAAGCAGAACAATCCGGCTATTCGCCCCGAAGAGTTACCGGAATTTCTGAACACGCTTCATAACTCTAACCGCGATTTAGTTACAAAGATTTTGATCCAATGGGAGCTTTTGACAATGGTTCGCCCCGCAGAAGCGGTAAGCGTCGAATGGTGCGAAATTGACTGGTTAGAAAAGCTATGGACGATACCAGCCGACAAGATGAAGAAGACGAAGAAAGGCGCAAATTCGCATACTGTACCGCTTTCTACTCAAGCCATTGCTATTTTAGAGAAGATGAAAGCGATTTCCGGTAATTCTCGTTTTGTGTTTCCGCATTACAGCAAGCCAAACCAGCCGATGAATAAAGAAACAGCAAACAAAGCGATAAATTCGATGGGATATGCCGGCAGACAGACGCGCACGGATTGCGCGCAGTGGCGCGAACGTGGCTTGCTGAAAATGGCGTAGGCTATGAGGTGGCTGAAGCCTGTTTAGCTCACGCAGTCGGCAGCGAAGTAAGCCAAGTTTATAACCGTTCAACCTATTTAGAGCAGCGTAAGCCTGTAATGCAGGCGTGGGGCGATTATGTAGAACAATGCTCCACTTTCTCGATACTGGCAAAACTCCCCTAAACCTTCCAAGCCTAGCAAACCCGCTAGGCTTTATTTTTACTTATCTCTTTTTATATATTATTTCTTATATATAACTCACTTTCTCACTTTTTCAATTAAAAAAGAAATAAATGATTGATATATAAAGGAAAATATAGAAGTGAGTTATAAGTGATAAAGTGATTTATCTCAAACCTACTACCAAACAAGAAAACATCCTATCTGAAAAGAAATGTAAATTTAGCTTTCATTTTTTATCGTATTTTTTCGCACAAAAAACATCCTATTCAAGTTCAATTTTTAAATCCTTAGAATAAGGATTTAACGGATTTTTGAGCGGGGTTTTGATGCTAATCCATAACAAAATTAGACAAGAAGTTATCAACTTTTTAAGCGGTGAAATTGAAGAAGTTACCTATTTCCACAATGGATTACCGAAAATTCTCAATCTCGATGATGAATTGCCGATGATTGCGGTTTATCTCAATGGCGCAGAAGGGCAGCCCGTTACGATTGGAAATATCGAGTGGGAAGCTGATCTAGTCATTTTGACTTACTTACCTTTCCACCAAGGCGAAGCCGTTTTAGATGAGCTGAATGAGAAAATCAATCAAGCAATCTTATTCCACGACTTCGACAGCTTCTCGCTAACCGCCGATTTCAATCAATCTTACGATTACGAATACGACACAGAAAATAATGCGTGGGTGAGTTCGGCATTAACGTATCGCGTTTGCTATCAATTCCAAACACTTAATCATAAGGAAAATGCTAATGTTTAAAAAACTCCAAGAACTACGCCAACAAAAAGCGCAAGCGGTTGAGCAAATGCGCGAAATGCTGGCGAATGCCGACAAAGAAAATCGCTCTTTGAATGAAGAAGAAGGCGGTAAATTTGATGCCTTAAAAGCAAAAGTGGACGAACTCAAAACCGAGATCGAACGCTTGGAAAGCGTCACCGAAGAAGAGCGCAGTAATCCGGCTTATCAGAAAGCCGAGAAAGCCACAAAAGCCCCAAGTAATGATGAATTACGCCACTGGATTAAAACGGGCGAACTGCGCACACTAGCGACAAATACGAATGGCGGTGCAGATGGGGGCTATTCAGTTATCCCACAGTTAGACGGCGAAGTGATGAAACGCCTTGCCGATGAAAGCGTAATGCGCTCACTTGCGCATACCGTACGTTTGCCGGTGGGAGCGAAAGAGTATAAAAAACTCGTTTCTGCGGGTGGTGCAACCGTTGGCCGTGGTACAGAAGGCGAAGCGCGCACCGGTACAAACACGCCGAAAATGAACGAAGTCACGATCGCTGTTCACAATGTCTTTGCGTATCCAAAATCCACGCAAGAGATTTTAGATTTTGGCGGCGTAGATATTCTCGGCTGGCTGACAGATGAAATTACAGATACTTTCGCCGAAACCGAAGAAAGCGATCTTGTGAACGGTACGGGCGAGAAAATGGCTAAAGGCTTTTTACACTACCCACGCACTACCGACAACGACAAAACCCGCGCATTCGGCACACTTCAAAAAATGGAAGTGAAAACCGACAAACTGAATGCGGATGTGCTAATCGATCTACTCTACTCACTCAAAGCTGGTTATCGCAAAAATGCAGTGTGGGTTATGAACTCACAAACCGCCGGTACTATTCAGAAATTGAAGAACGGCAACGGCGATTACATTTGGCGCGACGGCTTACAAGCGGGCGCACCGTCCACACTGTTAGGCTTGCCGGTCTATTACCTTGAAACAATGCCGGATGTGGCGGTCGAACAGCCATTCTTAGCAGTAGGTGATTTCAAACGTGGTTATACAATCGTGGATCACGAAACCGGCGTGCGCACTCGCCCTGACAACATTACCGAACCGGGCTTCTATAAAGTCCACACGGATAAGTATTTAGGCGGTGGCGTGGTCGATAGCAACGCTATCAAGGTGCTTGAAGGTAAAGCCTAAGCATAACCACCACAGGGGCGATTTTCGCCCCTTTTTTGTCTAAGGAAATACAATGACAACAGAATTAGAGATCCGCAGCAGTACGCTGACCGCAGACAGCGAAAACAAGAAGCTCACCGGCTATGTGGTGCAGTGGAATAAAGACAGTGAATTGCTGTGGGGCGAATATATCGAACGTTTCGCCCCGAATGCGTTTAGCCATTCTTTGACGGGTGGGCAAGATGTGCGCGCGCTGTTTGAACACGACCATACAAAACTGCTTGGACGCACATCAAGCGGTACACTTTCACTACAAGAAGACGCGATTGGTTTACGTTTTGAACTCACCCCACCGGATAACCAACTAGGGCGCGATCTGCTGGTAAGCGTGGAACGTGGCGACATTCGCGGAATGTCCTTTGGTTTCATTGCCAAAAAGAACGAGTGGGATTTTTCCGTAGAGCCGAATTTGCGCACCGTGACCGAAGCAGAGCTATTCGAAATTACCGTAACCAGCATTCCGGCATATCCAGACAGCAGTCTAGCCATTTTGAAACGTTCGCAAGCGGTCGCAAAAAGCGAAAAATCCGCAAACTGGCAAGACGAAAACCGCCGTAAATGGTTGGCTGTGGCGGAGGGCTAACGATGTTTGGATTTTTTAAGAAGAAGCCTGAAACCCGTTCTTTTACGGTGGATGATGTGCTGGGGATTATCGGCGCAGCCAATACCGGCGCGGGCGAATATGTTAGCCCACAAACCGCCGAAGCCCTGCCCGCGGTATTGAATGCAGTCAATGTGATTGCGCAAGCGGTGGCAAGTATGCCTTGCTATCTGTTCGAAGTGAACGCCGACGGGCGCGAACGGGTAGAAAATCATTCGGTGGAATATCTGCTGAATGAAATGCCGAACCGCAACCAAACGCCCTACCAGTTTAAAGAAGTGATGATGCGCCACGTTCTTTTAACCGGCAACGCATACGCCGTGATCGGCTGGAATGATAAAGGGCAACCGGAAAGCCTGACCCCCTACCCGCCGCACGCGGTAAACGTCCAACGCACCACCACGGGCGCATATCTGTATCAAATCACAGACTTCAACGGCAAAGTAAGCACCTATCTTCAAGATGAAGTGCTACACCTACGCCACGCCAGCCACGACGGCTTTATGGGGCGTTCGCCGATTACCGTCTGCCGTGAAGCAGTGGGATTAGGCCTTGCCCAACAGAAGCACGGCGCAAGCATTATGAAAAACGGCTTAATGGCGGGCGGTATTGTGACCACGGCGGAATGGTTCGATCAAGCCAAAGGTCAAAAGGCAATCGAAGCCTTGAAACGCTATCAAGGGGCGAAGAATGCCGGTAAAACGCCGATTTTAGAAGGCGGTATGGAATACAAACAGTTGGGAATGAGTAACCAAGATGCGGAATGGTTGGCCAGCCGAAAATTCACGATTGAAGATGTGGCGCGCATTTTCAACATTTCGCCCATTTTCCTACAAGATTATTCGCATTCCAGCTACGCCAATTTCAGCGAAGCCAGCCGTGCGTTCTTGGGGCAAACCTTGCGCCCGCATTTAGTCAATTTTGAACAGCAATTAAAAGATGCCTTGATGATTGATCTCAATAGCCAAAGCAGGAAGCGGTACGTGATTGAGTTCGACACCAGCGACTTACTGCGCACCAATCAGCAAGAGCGATTTCAAAGCTACGAAACCGCTATTAAGGCGGGCATTCTTTCCCCGAATGAAGCGCGTAAGCGTGAAGGGCTATTGCCTTATGTTGGCGGTGATGAGTATTCGCAAGCGTGGAAACAGACCGTAGAAGTCAAGCAAGGGGGCGAAAATGGCGCGAATGGTTAGAGCCGGAAAATTCGATAAGGTGATCACGCTTCAACGAATTGCGCCAGCGAAACCGGATAACCAAGGCAAGATTATTCGCAGCGGATCTACGATGAAGCAGAATTGGCAAGATGTCATCACATTAAGAGCCAGTATCGAACCGATTTCAGGGCGTGAGTATTTTAGTGGTGCTTTTCAAATCGGCGAGAACATCACCCGTATTCGGGTGCGCTATCGCCCTGATTTAGTGATTGTTCGAAAAATGCGGATTAAGTACGGCGAGCGGATATTTTCGATTTTTGATGTTATCGACTTTCACGAACGCCACGAAGAATTACAGCTTATGTGTAAAGAAGGAGAAGCGCACAATGGCTAATATTGACTTAGACGAAATTAAAGCACACTTGCGCGTAGAGCATAGCTTAGACGATGAACTGCTTGAACTCTTGGCGGAGAGTGCGGAAGAAGTGGCGCAGAACTATATCGGCAAAACGTGGGGCGATACGACCACCGATAAAACCGTAATCTTCACAAAGGGGATTAAGGTCGGTTGCCTGATGTTGATCGGGCATTTATACGCAAACCGTGAAGCCGTGGCCGACGTTCAACTGTATGAAGTGCCATTTGCGATTAGTGCGTTATGGAAGCCATACCGCGAACCGGCAATCTATTAGGAGCTGACAGAATGCCGTTTCAACCCTTGCGCCGTTGCACCTTCCCCGGTTGCCGTAACCGCGTCAAGTCTGGGCGATGTGATGAACACAAACCGAAGGACACCCGCGAAAGTGCGGCAAAGCGTGGCTACGATCACCAGTGGACAAAGTACCGCAAAGGCTACTTAGCTCAACATCCCCTGTGTGTGATGTGTTTAGCCAAAGGCGATTACACACCGGCAACCGTGATAGACCATATCAAGCCCGTAGAGAATGGGCAAGCCGACCCGCTGTTTTGGGTACAGTCTAATCATCAAGCCCTTTGCCGTTATTGCCACAGCTACAAGACACGAGAGATAGACAAACGCGGATATGGTGCGAAGAAGTGAAGGGATAAAGAAAACCCTGATACCTTAGCCAATCCAAATTTGGATTGGCTGAATAAATGAACGAAATCCAACTTTGGACTTCGTTTAATAAATAAACAAAGCTCAAATTTGAGCTTCGCGCAAAAATTAAACAATTTCAGCCAGTGGGGGGAGTTTTGGAAAGAAAAGCTCAACCGCTAAGAACCGCCCCCCCAATTAAATTTTTACGCACGACAATTTTTTAGAAAATATAGACAGAAAACAAAATGACAAAAAAGAACATCCCCGAAGCCCCGAGCTATTTAGATGAAATCGCACGCGATCAGTGGAAGCGCAAAATCGCAGTACTTGCCGAGCGTGGCGATATTACCGATGAAGACTACACCAACTTAGAGCTTTATTGCGTGAACTACTCGCTTTACTGCCGCGCGGTTCAAGACTTGGCGGAGCGTGGTTTTAGTATTACCAACAGCCAAGGCACAGAAGCACGCAATCCGGCACTGACGGCCAAAAGCGAAGCGGAGAAAATCATCATTAAGATGTCTTCCCTACTCGGTTTTGACCCTGTGAGCCGTCGTAAAACGCCAATCGATACCCAAGAACAAGACGAATTAGACACCCTATGACGAACGAAAAATCGTGGCACGCCTACGCCGTGGCGGTAGAAAGTGGCGAAATCAACGCTTGCCGCCGCATAAAACAAGCCGTCGCGCGCTACTTTGCCGACTTAGCCAACCCTGCTTACATTTTCGATGTGGAAACGGTGGAGAAATTCATCAAATTTTCCCGCCTTTGCCCGCACGTCAAGGGGCATTTGTACAAACAACCGATAGAGCTTTCAGACTGGCAGATCTTTCTTTTTGCGAACCTACTCGGCTTTAAACACGCCGAAAGTGGCTTGCGCAAATATCGTTCGGCTTACGTCCAAGTGGCGCGGAAAAATGCGAAATCGACCGTGGCGGCCGTGCTGGCGAACTGGTTTCTAATAATGGAAAACGGTCAGCAAGATATTTACACCGCCGCCGTAAGCCGTGATCAGGCGCGGATTGTGTTTGATGACGCCAAGAAAATGGCGCAGTTATCCGCCCCACTGAAAAAACGGCTCACCATTCAACAGCATAAAATGCTCTATTCGCAAAAAAACAGCCTAATGCGACCGCTTGCGGCGAAATCCAGCACCATAGAAGGCACAAACCCCAGTCTTGCGATCGTGGACGAATACCACTTACACCCCGATAACAGCGTCTATTCTGCGCTGGAACTGGGGCAAGGTGCGCGACCGGAAGGGCTACTATTCGCCATTACCACCGCCGGCAGTAACACAATTTCCGCCTGTAAACAGCACTATGATTACTGCTGCCAAATTCTCGACGGCACGGAGAAAAACGAGAGCATTTTTATTCTGATTTTCGAACTGGACGACGAAAGCGAAGTTGATAGCCCCGAAATGTGGATCAAAGCCAATCCGAATATAGGCAAATCGATACCCTATGCCGATTTTGAAAACACCATAGCAAAAGCCCGTGGTATTCCGTCCGAATGGGTGGAAATGCTCACCAAACGCTTTAATGTGTGGTGCAACGGCACAACCCCGTGGCTAGGCGAAGGCAACTGGAAAGCGTGCGAGCGCACCTACACCGAAAGCGAGCTATACGGCAAGGCGTGCTATATGGGGCTAGACCTATCCAGCACTAACGACTTGACGAGCGTCTGCTACATTTTCCCGACCAACGACAACAAAGCACGGATTATCACACGCCACTACATCCCCGAATATCAACTTGAAAACGTGGCAAACAAAAACCGTGCTATCTATCGCCAATGGGCAAGAATGGGCTGGCTACGCATTACCAAGGGCGACTGTATCGACTACGACCAAATCAGAGATGAGATATTCAAAGACAGCGAGAAATGGGAAATCAAGATGATCGGCTTCGACGTATGGAACGCCACGCACCTAAGAACACAGCTACAAGGCTACGGGCTGGATGTTGAGCCGTTTCCGCAAACCTACCAACGTTACAGCCCCGTGGCGAAATCGGCGGAAGTATTGATAAATCGGCAGATGATTGAGCATAACGGCGACCCCGTGCTTGCGTGGGCGTTGTCAAACGTGGTTATGGAAACCGACGCAAACGCCAACATCAAACCGAATAAAAAGAAATCCGCAAACAAAATCGACCCAGCGATCGCCTTTCTAATGGCTCTCGGCACTTATCAGCTAGAACACGGTGATTTAGCCTTTGATATGAGCGAACAGCAAAAAAATGAATTAAGTCAATTCAACGGAATAGATTTATAACTTTAATTTAACCCTAAAATAAGGACACCAAAATGAAAGCAAAAATTGCTAAAAATAATTTTGTTTTAATGGATCTCGCCATAGATTATTACTTACATCGTGGCACACCACCTTATACTTTTATGAGCTTGTGGAATGATAAAGAACCATATCCGCTGAATGAATTAAAAATTTGTTTAAAAAAGCGAATAATGATTGCCGTAAATAAACAGAAACAAGAATTTACACTAGGGAATGATTTACTTATTCAACGCCTAAACAAAAAACTAGAACGATTAAATAAAATCAAGGGGTAATATATGGCTGGTTTTGCCGATTTAATTTCAAAAAAATTAACCCAATTTCAAAACGACCTAGCCAGCGCGCAGAAAAAAGCAATGCGCGAAGGCTTAAAAGCAGGCGTGAAATTATATAAGAATATCGCTAAGCCACTTATTCCGGTTTTAGGGAAAAGTACGGAATACCGGCAAAAAGGCACAGTGAAAAACAACTTGCGCCACCGGATAAAAATCAAACGCAAAGATGGGCAATTAAGCGGAAAAGGCGTGATCAGAATACGCCGCGCAGGTGGAAAGAAAATGGCGGCAGTATCAGCCAACACCAAAGATAAAACAGATCCGTTTTACTGGTTTATGCTTGACCGAGGTACTAAGAAAATGAAAGGTGCGCACTTTATGGAAAAAGCCAAAAATGCCGGCGAAGCACGGGCAATCAATGAAGCGAAAAACGTCTATATTGCGACAATGCAGCAATCAATGGCGAAATGGCGGTAACTGTTCTTTTTTTATCGTTTCTGTGCTATTGTTACTTAACAAGCGATAACACAAGGGGCGAAAAATGCTACTTAAAGAACAAGGCTACAATGAATTTCTAGCGGAAAAAATCCGCCGAGGGCAGGAAGATGTCAAGGCAGGGCGTTTTTTTACCGCCGAGCAATCAAAAGCAAGAACACAAGAAGTTATCAGAAAAAAAGCCGTTAGTTTCACAACTATCGGCTTTTTACTATTACCATCACCATTTATTTACTGCTTACTTTGTCCAATAAAATTTTAAATGAAGGTTTTAACCTTCCCCTATTGCTACTCAAAGTTAGCGGTGGTAATTATAACATAACAAGATAAAATCACTAGGATTATTTAATGAATAAAGAAGACGCAAAATTAATAAAAGAAAGTTTCCTATCACAACTGGAAAAAATATGTAAGGAGAATAATCAGGAAGTAGATTTAACCCATTTATCTGCTTATACCAAGATAGCAACAGTAGCCTTGCGCAGTTACAAGAATGAAGGCGATAAAGAAAAAATATCAAGAATGCTAAGAAATATTTCAGATGAGCTAGAAACTAATGAATTATTAATTGACATTGCTATTGATGGATTAAAAAAGCACATTGAACACCATATGGAACAAACAAATAAGATTATATCATTTTTAATCAATGCATCTATACTGGATAAAGAAATGGCTATTCAAGTTGCTAATATGGTAGATAAAACAAATAAGATTACAGAAATAATGAAAGACTTTTATCTTACAATTATTGAAGCCGATAAAATGGTTATATTAGATGAAGTTAGATTAAGCCCTAAGGTAGATAGAATTAAAAAAGGTAAAATACCTAAAAAGAAAAGTGAGGCTGAATTAAATGCCCAAGCATTAGCCAAGCAAAAATGGAAAGAAGATCCAAGTGTATCACAAAACAATATGGCGCTTAGTGTTATATTCGAGCTAGATTTAAAGCAAACAACTCAAACAGTAATTCGTTGGATTAAAGACCTTGATCCGAACAAGGGTAAACCACCACGCAAAAGAAAAAGTGGATCATAAGTAGCTTTTATATATACATAAGCATCTTCAACTAATTATTCTCTTTTTTCCTATTCTCTAAAATTCCTCTCGCAACGTTGCTTAATCAATCAAAAGTTAAGTTAAGAGAGGATTTACAATGACACTTTCTCATATCCCACCCCATAAAGCCCCAACTGCGGAAGCAGTATGGGGAACAACCCAAGACACAATGACAATGATCGGCATCAAACGCACCAAGCTAAACAGCTTGATGAAAGACGATCCAACCTTCCCGAAACCTATCCGCCTATCACAAAATCATATTCGCTGGAATTTATCTGAAATCCGTGAATGGATTGCGGCGCAAGAAGCAAAAAGGGGGTAATTATGTCTGTGATAATGAAAGCAATTCAATGTTTGATCACTCACCCGCAGCACGGTTTTACTGAAAAAGACTTTATCGAAGACGGCTACCACCTGAACGCCCGCAACTACGCTTACGATATTGAAAAGCTTATCGATGAAGAGCTGATACACGTGCGCCACACATCACCTGCTGGGCGACCTTACAGCTATAAAGCAGCTAATGCGGAACAAATCCACAAATTAGCACAGCTTTATAACAGCAAACTACAAGCGGGGAGAAATCGCAAAAGTTACGCAAATTTCACGCCGTTTAGTGAAAGCCAAATTCAACACGCTATTACACAGCTTGGAAAGCAGGCATAAAAAAAGCGGCGATTTCCTTCGCCGCATTTTCCCCCGTTTCCACAGGATTTCTAGAAATTAAACTTGATGAAATGACATTTACCGAATAGGACTTCTTAAAATGCGAGTATATTGTAACATCATTTTGAACAAAATTCATCAAAAATCACAAGAAAATGAATTTATTTCACCTAAAAACCATTTGACACCTTTAACCAAAGCGATTTATATTGCCCTTGCTGTGGCAAAATCCACAGCCGAGCGTGGAAACTCGAATAATATCAAACGGCGAACACTAGCACGCCTTTTAACTCGTGCTTTTTTTGTTCGTGGCTTACGCACACCTAAAAGAAGCCAATCCAAACTTGGATCGGCACTTCTCTCAATGGTAGGGCGTAACGGGCAACGTTTAATCGTTGGCTGTTTTCCGTTTGAGACAGTTTTCCACCCCGTTACGCTCTACCGCCAAGCGTGGAAACTTGCGGTAGATGTTCAAAATCTACAAACGGAGTTTTCAGCAATGATCTACCAATTCTTAGGCATTTCCCGCCAACATTACGACAAAACCAAAGCGGAACAAATCCGCGTCCTTGCCAATAACGAAACACAGGCACGCGCCCTGATTGCCCGTGATTATGTGCTTATCCCACTCGGCCGCCTACCTGATAGCGCATTCAACGCCCACACCTTAAACGCTAAGGAGGTGCGCTATGCCTAAACCAATCCTACAAGACCAAATCGGCGCACTATGGAACACCGTTTCACTGCTCAATCTACTAAGAAGGTCAGTCCAAGCGACGCCAAAGCAGGGGAATTTCAAGACAGCTTAGAGCTGATTGCGAAATCTTTAACCGAGACCGTGAACCAAATCCAAGACTTTGTAGAAGGGGGCAAAAATGCGTAATCAACAAGAAGCCCTACTTGATTGGAGCGACTTCAACGAAACAGAACAGCAATCTGTCGCGATCACATCCAGCAACTTTGAGCAAGGTACAAACTTACCACCTTTCCCGTTTAGTGCTGTCGTATTAGACGAGCTGGGCGAGAATTTAGCCGGCATTGCCATAGTGCGCCCTAATTCTGCGAAGAAGTGTATGGATGAATTGGCGGTATTTGAGCGCGTACTACTGGCACAAATGCCCAAAGCACCACGAGACGAAGACGAGCCGACAGCAAAACAGGTTCAAGAATTTCTGCTGTACAGTACAGTGATGTGCTTTTTGGTAGAGCAATTTAAACAGTTACGCCAACAAATGGCATTTTCACTGGAACTACTGGAAAACCAAGCACAAGGGGGCAGTAATGGCAAACATTAAGAACGCACCACACTTGAAACAGCAGAAAGATGAGCCACTACACGCCCTGACGATTTTAGCCGGTTCGCAAGCGTGGGAAGCCTTTGGCGGTGGTAATGGGCAAGAATGGATTTTTCTATGCGAAACCATTAAAGCAGACCGCCACCAATCGCCGATCGTGCTGGGTGACAAGCAACTGGCGGAAATTTCACAATTACGCCTTGCGCCACAAAATCGGCAGGTGGTCGATATTTACCAATTCGGCAACCTAAGCGAACACCACAAGACGGCAATCTGCTTAAACCTTGCCAAACTGACCGACGCGCGCACGGTGGCATTTCACGACAATATCGGGCAAGTGCTGGAAAATGCCAGCGACTACATCGCCCGACTGCGCCAAGGCAGCACACTGGCGGAACAGGTGGTAGAAAGCAGTAAAACCGACGAGCAACGCAAAGCTGAATTCACTGCGCTATTTAAAGAAATGGGCGACAATGAGAAACTGGCCGAATTTTTGAAATGGTATGAAAAACCGCTGCGAATTAACGACCTAAGCAAAGCGATTTACCACTACACCGGCAAAAAATGGGAGATTGTCGAAGACAGCCAAATGGGGCGAAACTTTTTGACCTTCTTCAAGGCAAAAGGCGTTTCACGTTACAGTGCGAACAACATTAAAAATCTGCTTGAACTGCTGAAATATGAAAGCGAACCAATGAGCAAAGCCGATCCGCATTTACTCGCCTTTGCTAACGGCGTACTTCATAAACAGACTGGCGACTTTATGCCGCACGATGAACGGCATTTTTTAACGTCGTTCATCAATATCGATTACTACTCTACCCAAACCGCCACTCCCAACTTTGACAAATGGCTGAATTGGGTAAGCGACAGCAACGACGAGAAAAAACAGCGCATTCTGGCGGCGTTATATATGATATTGACCAACCGCCACGAATGGCAGCTCTTTCTTGAAATTACCGGCGCAGGTGGTACGGGTAAAAGCGTATTCAACCACCTAGCCCGAATTTTGGCGGGTGGTGATGATAACACGGCTTCGATCAGCTTAAAGGATTTAGAGAACCCGACAATGCGCTGCGGTCTGATTGATAAAACCCTGTGCTATTCGCCCGACCAAGAGAGTTATATCAGCGACGGCGGCATTCTACGATCAATCACCGGCGGGGATAGTATCAGCTTTCGCCCGCTCTACCGTGGTGCATTCCAAGACACCGTGAAAGCCGTGTTCTTGATTACCGGCAACAGCCCGATCATCTTCAAAGAGCAAAAAGGCGGCACCTCACGGCGGCGTGTTATCTTCCAATTTAACAAAGTGGTGCGTGAAGAAGAAAAAGACTTTGAGTTACCGCAAAAACTGGAACAAGAAGCCGGTGGAATTGTGCGCTTACTGCTAGACGCATTTCCCGATCCAATCGTGGCGAAGCAACTGCTTGAAGCACAAAAGCACAGTGAAGAAGCTCTCGAAGTCAAAGAAGAGAACGATCACATTCTCCAATTTGCCAAACACTTCGAAGCACGGGAAATCATCAACGGCTTAACCCTTGGAAGTAGCCGACGACCGGATGCACACCGCACGGCATTACATTCTGCCTACTTATATTACTGCGAGCGAATGGGCATTCCCAACCCACTACAACGCAACCGATTTAGACAGGCATTTGAATACGCACTAAAAGAACGAGGGAGCAAACAGCCCTTACGAACGAGAATAAAGGACGGCATCAACGTAACCAACATTTATTACATCAATATCGTCCATTCTTTAAACGAATGGAACGACTAAACCAACAGCCTAGCCCACCCGCTAGGCTTTCTTATGCGCAAAAATCATACAAGCAGCATCAAAAAGTGGGAAACCTATCACTTCACAAGTGTTTAAGCACTTACAAAAAACAAATAAAAATCAAAGGGTTACATACAAAAAGTGTGAATAGAGAAAAGTGAGATAGTTTTAAAAAAGTTTTTTTTGAGAGTTTTTTTGCGGAAAATTTGTGAAATGTTGGTAGAGGGGTTATGATACTTTCCTAAATATATCCCGCACCGAATTGATTTTTTATTTTAGGAACACAGGTAAAGAAATAAATAAAAAATATCTTTTGAAATCAACTGGTTATGATAAAAATTCTAGTCCAGCTAGTTCCAAAGCAAAAGGCTATCAACGTTGATAGCCTTTTGTCATTTTCATCTCTATTTATTCCGCTGATTTTGCTTTTTTCTTTTTATACCATTTCCAACCGAAAAATAAAATAACAATGCCTAGAATAGCAAAAATAGCGTGCTGACCATTACTAACCTGTTCTTTTAACCAGCCTAAGTTAGATGCACCATAATCGCCCAAATAGACCCAAATTGGTACAGAAATAATCGCAGCAAAGAAATCAACAAGTAAGAACTTTACGAAGCTCACTTTTCGAGTAATACCTGATACTAGATAGACTACCGCACGTAAACCCGGTAAGAATCGAGCCATAAAGAGTAATTTCCAGCCTTGTGTTTCAAAACGCTCTTGCACCATAGCAAAGCGTTCAGGCGTGGCAATTTTTCGGATAAGTGGAAACTGTAGAATTTTTTCGCCATAGATTCTACCTAGCCAGTACATTGTGCTATCGCCAATAAGTACACCAAGCATACTCACAACCAACATCCAATGCACGTTGGTATAACCTAGCCCTGAAATTACACCACCCGAAACTAAGGTGATATCTTCTGGAATAGGTAAACCAAATCCACAGGCAAGTAAAACCAAAAATACTGCCCAGTATCCATAGCTACTAAAAAATTCAATTAACGTTTCCATATTACTCCTTAATTGTTAAATTTCTTACTGATTTGCGTTTTACTAATTCTGGGAAAAACTCTAAAACTTTAGGCTCTTTCGCTTTTTCGTTATTCTCTATACGCTCTAGTAATAGCTCTAAAGCAGCAGCCCCCAAACGTGATTTTGATTGGTGTATTGTAGTGAGTGGCGGTGCATAAAAGCGTGAGCTATGTACATTATCATACCCGATCACAGAAATATCTTGCGGCACATTTAAGCCTTTCTCCGTAATAGCAGAAATTGCCCCTAATGCCATCACATCATTAAAGCAAAATACTGCTGTCGGTAGATCTCTATTTTTAAGCAGGTTATTCATACATTCATAGCCACCCTCAGGCTCAAAATCTCCCTCTTGAATCCATTCATTACGGATAGATAAGTCAACATCGGATAATGCTTTTTTCACCCCTTCAAAACGCCTGCGGGCAAGTTCTTTCTCTAAATTTCCTGTAATGACCGCAATGTTTTTATGCCCATTTTCAATGAGATGTTGAGTCGCCAAATAACCACCATCAAAGCCGTGATCTAAAATCACATCGTAACGTTCATCACTTCTGCCCCAGTCCATAATTACCATCGGGAGGTGTGTATTTGCAAAAATATCGAATGAATTAGCTGTATATTCCGAACACATTACTAAAATACCATCCACTCTTTTTTTGATGAGCATATCTAAGTGGTTTTGAATCTTTTCTGACTTATTTTGTGTATTACACAAAAACAGTGAGTAACCTTTGCTGTAGCAAAATTCCTCCACTGCCAACACAATTTCTGCAAAAAATGGCGATTCGCTAGTGGTGATAATCATACCAATCGATTTAGTCGTATTAATTTTTAAACTGCGAGCCACCGCACTAGGAGAATAATTTAATGTTTTAATTGCCTCCCAAACAGCTTTGGTAGTGTCTTCCGCCACAAAGCGGGTTTTATTGATAACGTGTGAAACCGTTGTGGTTGAGACTCCAGCCTGTTTGGCGACATCTTTTATCGTTGCCATACATTTACCTCCAAATAATTATCGGATCATTATAACTGATTATTCTCAGCTTTGTTGTAAATAAAAAAGAGCACGCTGTTTTTATTTTCCTTTAAGTTGCAAAACTTTTATAAAAAATCACCGCTTGTTAAGATTTAATTGCAATCATTGAGCCGAAATTAAAACATTGAAACCATAATTCGATTTGCTCAAAGCCCGCCTGTTTCAAGCGTGATTTGTGCGTTTCGATACTATCGGTTCGCATTACATTTTCTAACGCATTACGCTTTTGGCTGACTTCTAATTCGCTATAGCCATTTGCTCGTTTGAATGTGTGGTGAAGATCAATCAATAGCTCATTCATCGCCTCGCTTTCAAAAGTGAATTTCTCAGATAGCACCAAAATCCCCTTTGAATTTAATCCTTGATAAATTTTTTGTAACAGAGCCAGACGATCTTCTCTCGGCAGAAATTGTAACGTGAAATTAAGTACCACCATTGAGGCATTATTAATTTCAATTTGGCGAATATCATCGAGTAGAATTTCAACAGGAATATCCGAATGGTAAGCACTTAAGTGCGTTTTACAACGCTCTACCATTGGCTGTGAATTATCCACTCCAATGATTTGTACATTTTGAGCTTTTATATTTCGGCGAATAGATAAAATCCCCGCTCCTCTTGAACAGCCTAAATCATAAACCGTTGAATTATCTGTTACAAAGCGTTCCGCCAACATTCCAATGGCAGTAATAATATTAGAATAGCCCGGTACAGAGCGTTGGATCATATCTGGAAAAACTTCTGCCACCGATTCATCAAAAGTAAAATCACCCAATTTTTCAATCGGTGCGGAAAATAACGTATCTCTTTGCATTTTCTATTTCTCTAAAAATTTGTTAATAGCTCGTACAACCGCTTCTGGTTTTGCAGCGTGAACCCAATGATCCGCATTGGCAACAATAAAGGATTTGGCTTGCGGAAATTGTTTCAATATGGTTTCCGTATGTTCTGCCAGAATATAATCCGACAACGCACCTTTAATAAACAGTGTTGGTTTATCAACAAACACCTCATTCCAATCCATTAAATTTTGATAATTTTGCGCTAATGCAGTTAAATTAAAGCGGAAGGATTGCTCGCTTTGTGCATCAAAGGATTTCAACATAAATTGCTGAACCCCTTCATCGGGAATATACTCTGCCATTACCACTTTTGCCTGTTGGCGAGTTTGAGGCTTCTCTGCTTTTACTGCAAATAAGCCTGCAATAATCTGCTTATGGCGGTTTTGCGTATAGGTTACAGGGGCAATATCAATCACAATTAATTTATCCACCAATTCTGGAGCAAGATTGGCTAATGCCATTGCACTTTTTCCGCCCATAGAATGCCCTACAATAATGGCATTTTGGATATTTTGTTCAATAAACAGCTCTTTTAAATCTTGAGCAATCAACGCATAATCCATCTCGGGAGAGTGGAAAGATCCACCGTGATTTCTAAGATCCACCCTCAACACGGCATAATCTTCGGCAAATGACTTGGCGATAATGCCTAAATTATTCATATCGCCAAATAATCCGTGCAAGAGCACCATTGTTTGGGCGTTTGGGTTATTTACGGCTGGCTGGTAAAGAAAATTTAAAACTGATTTTTTTGTCATATAAATGTCGTTTTTAGCATAATTTTTCAATCAAGATCCTCTATAAAAACGCTTAGAAATGCGTATAATAGCACACATAATTAATGCTATATTATGTTCAAAAAGAATGAGGATCCCGATGAAAAAAATCGAAATTGATGATGAATTATATCAATATATTGCCAGTCGTACACAATCTATTGGTGAAACGGCATCAGATATTTTGCGTCGTTTACTCAGATTACCGCAATCGCCTCAGCCTTTTGTGTTAGTGCAAGAGCATATGATCAACGAATTAAAAGAGTTGGTTAAAACACCTTCTCGTGCGGCAACCAAGAAAGATGAATCCAATGCGGAGAAAACCGTTGCTAAGTTGGAAGACATTTTAAATTCAGAGCATTTTATGAATGAAAATAAAAATGTTGTGCGTTTTATTATGCTATTAGCCGCTCTCTACCGTTCTAATCCTACTGCGTTCGCTAAAGCTACAGAAAAAGTGCGGGGTAACGAACGTATCTATTTTTCAAAAAGCGAAGAAGAAATTTTAGCAACAGGCAGCGGTGTAAAAGCTAAACAGATTCCTGATTCACCATTTTGGGTGATTACCAATAATAACACAGCTCGTAAAGGGCTTATTTTAAAAGGCGTGATGGAATCTATGCAAGTGCCTGCTAAACTGATTGAGCGTATTCAAGCTCTTTTTGTATAAAGCCCTTAGTATACATCTATACATCTATGCTGCTTCATTCTCCCCTATTTCCCACTCAATTTTGGGCTGAAAACACAGCCCAAGATATTGCCATTATACGAGAAAATGGGGAAACCGATTATTTCCCTCATCTTCCAGCTCAATTGAATTGGGCGGAATGTCAATATTTGCTTCAACAAGTTTGTTCTGTTTTAAAAACTCAAAACGTTACTTCTGAATGCTTAGTAGCTTATTGTGGCAGTAATCGTTTTTGTGGATTACTGGCTTATTGTGCCACGTTATCACTAGGAGCAAAAATCTTAATGCTCAACCCTGCACAAACTCAAGCACAACAACAAGCTATCTTAGAAGAAACAGGCGTTGATGTGTTTATTACTGATGAAATATTTGCAAATTTTTCAGCAAAAATAACCGCTTGTAACCCATTACCAAGTCTTGATTTTGAGCAAGCAGCAACACTAACCCTAACTTCTGGCTCAACAGGTATGCCTAAAGCGGCTGTACATTCAATTTCTGCTCATTTATATAGTGCCGAAGGTGTATGTGAATTGATGGAATTTGAAAAAACGCACGCTTGGCTATTGAGTTTGCCCTTATTCCACGTTTCAGGGCAAGGCATTGTGTGGCGTTGGTTGCTCAAAGGGGCAACGCTTTATGTAAATGAAAGCAAAGATGCCTTCTTTACGTTGCTCAAACAAGTCAGCCACGCATCACTTGTGCCAACACAATTACAACGTTATTTAACTCAGTTAAATTACCCAATGAAGCAAAAATGCTTATTAGGTGGCACAGCTATCCCTGCAGAACTTGTGGCTCAAGCCCAACAGCAAGGTATTACCACCTTTTGTGGTTATGGTATGACAGAAATGGCTTCTACCGTTTGTGCAGTAGAAAATGAATTGGATAATGTGGGTTATCCTTTAAATCATCGAGAAGTCAAACTTGAAAATGGCGAAGTTTGGGTAAAAGGCAAACCACTTGCTTTAGGTTATTGGCAAAAAGGCAATTTGCAAAATAATCAGCAAATTC
Organism: Mannheimia kashgarensis; assembly: GCF_041807705.1. NCBI lineage: Bacteria > Pseudomonadati > Pseudomonadota > Gammaproteobacteria > Pasteurellales > Pasteurellaceae > Mannheimia > Mannheimia kashgarensis. Next base: position 45,895 of record NZ_JBGTYY010000002.1, on the reverse strand, counting down.
GACCGCTTGTAAACGAACAGGGCTGGTTTGCCACCAAAGACAGGGGCGAATGGAACAGTAAAAAACAGCTTGTAATAAAAGGGCGATTGGATAATATGTTTATTTCGGGCGGCGAAAACATTCAGCCGGAGGAGATCGAACAGATCATTTTTCGTTCCAACCTTGTGGAACAAGTGTTCGTCCTGCCCAATGATGATAGCGAATTTGGGCAGCGACCAATAGCCGTTATACAACTCAAACAACCTAATTTAGAACAAGAAGTTAATAAATTAAAAATTTGGTTGTCTGACAAGTTAGAAAAATTTAAACAGCCTATTGCCTATTACTTATTAGATATTGAACAATATCAAGCGCAAGGGGCAATCAAAATTTCACGCAAGCAATTACAACAAGATATACAGAATAAAAAAATAAAGGAAATCTATGTTTAAACCAATACTAAAAACCATTTTTCTCAGCTTAGGACTTATATTTGCTGCAAATAGCTCTGTCTTAGCTGAAGTTCCACTTCAAAAAGCCGTTCAGAGCCAGCTTGATAGTGCTAAAAAATTAGATCAAGCGGATGCAAACAATAAAGCCTTAGTGCAAACACTTGAGGATACTCTGTCGTTTCTCTCTCAAATTGAGAAACAAAAGGTAGATAATGAAGCTTTGAATAAATCTATTCAAGAGGCTCAAAAAGCCTTAGCTACCAGCCAAAGTAATCTTGAAAAATTAAAAGAGATTGTTGTCCCAAGCGTGGAAGATTTGGCAAAAAAAACAACCACCGATTTACAAAAAGAACTTACCGCAGCACAAGCTAAGCTAGAAACGGTACAACACGATTTAAGCCTAATCAATAATAATTTGGTTGCTCAAAATACTGCACCGGATAAAGCTCAAGCTGCATTAACTGAAATGGTAAAACGTAAGCAGGAAATTAATACCCAGCTTTCTGCTGCCAATATTCAAAGCGAACTTCGTTCTAAGCTAGAAACAGAACTGGAACTGATTGAGTTAAAAAATACTTATAACCAAACATTACTAAATGGCAGTGATAGCTTAGCTGCGGTGTATTCTTCCCAACTAGAGGAAAAAAGACAAGAACAGCAAAATCTACAGGCTGAAATTGCTAACTTACAAACGGCAATCAACAATCAGATCGTAGAGGAATCAAAAAATAAATTAGAGCAAGCACAAGCAGTTCAAAATCAGCAAAATAATGCAACGACTAATCCTGTTATTTTAGGTGAATTGGATTTAAACACTAAAATAACACAGGAATTGCTTGAGCAAACCAAAGATATGACACAGTTATCGCAAGATAATTTACGTATTAAAAGCGTGCTTGATAATCTTCAACAAACTCAACGTAATATTGAAGAGCAAATTAGCTCATTACAAGGTACGTTGGTGCTTTCTCGTATTATCAATAAGCAAAAACAATCATTACCGCAAGATGAGATGATTTCGGGCATTTCTAAACAAATTACCGATTTGCGTGTGCGTGTTTTTGATATGACAGAGCTAAGAGATTCTTTCTCAAATATCAATGCTTATATTACTAAATTAGAAAAAGATAGGAAAACTACCTTTACTGCTGAAGAAAAATCACAACTAACAACGATTTTGCAAGAGCGTTCAGCCACCTTGTCTGAAATGATTAAATCTTTGAATAGTCAGCTTAATTTATTGATTAATATTGAATTAAACCAACAGCAGGTTCAAACCATTAGCGATACTTTGCAACAAAAGCTTCAGCAACAAAGTTTCTGGGTAAAAAGTAATAGTCCGATGGACTTAGAATGGTTCAGTAAATTTATTGATATCGCTCACTATCAAATTCTTGATATTGGTAAAAAACTCAATTTCTCCAACTGGAGTGATAATATTGTGCCAGCAGGGATTTTAGTGACTATTTTATTATTGCTTGCCGCCTTTATTAATCGTCAAAAAGATAAGATTAAACAAAAACTCCACCATATCAATAACCGATTAAAAATTGTTGCAACAGATAGTCAATGGAATACACCACTTGCTATTTTTTGGACTGTGGTGCTGTGCTTACCAAGTACTTTTATCTTCTTAGCAAGTTTCATTGCCATTACTTATATTTCTTTAGAGAGTCCTCAAGAAGTTTGGGCTTGGGGACTAAAAATGGCAGCTTATTGGCTGTATTTTGCCTTTTTAGTGGCGATGCTACGCCCACACGGTATCGGGCATATCCACTTTAATATGCCACAAAAAAGTAATGAAATTTTCCGTAATATTTTAAGACGCTCAGTTTGGCTCATCGCGTTATTGCTCAACACTTCTATTTTTACTAATTTAGAGACAGGTGTTGCTTACGATGTACTTGGGCAAACAATGACTATTTTCGTCTTGATTTTAATGATCTGGATGATTGCTCCAGCCTTTAGACAAGCTATTTCAACTTATGAAAATGTAACGCACGAGCAGACTAAAGAATCGAAAAGTGTTCTGCTAACAATCGTGAAATTAGTCTTACTGATTGCCCCTGTGGTTCTCATTATCCTGATTGTATTGGGCTATTACTACACGGCGTTAGTGATTATTGAGCATTTAATTGCTTCTTATTTTGCTATTATTACTTGGATTATTGTCCGTAATATTCTCTATCGTGCTTTCTCTATTTCTGCTCGTCGTCTTGCTTACCGTCGTTTACAGGAGAAAAGAGAAGCGGCAGAAGCTAAAGCTCGTGCTAAAGCAGAACAAAATAATGAAAACCCTGATGGTGTTGAAATTCCTTTCGAGCTAAAAGAGGATTCTATTGCCGTTAGTGAAGTAAAAAACCAGATGCTGAAATTAACCGATTTCGTGCTTTGGATAGGTTTATTTATTCTACTCTACTGGGTATGGTCGGACTTAATTACAGTTGCTCTCTACCTAGATGGTGTAACCTTATGGCAGCAAAGTGTAACTACCGAAACTGGCATTGTGATGGAGTCTATCACATTGCTGAATTTACTGACCGCTATTCTCATTATTGTAGTAATGGTGGTATTAATTCGTAACTTGAGTGGTCTGTTAGAAGCCTTGATTTTCTCACACGTTAAACTATCTCAAGGCACACCATACACAATTACTACTCTTCTTACCTATATGATTATTGCATTGGGTGCGATCTTTGCCTTCGGCACATTAGGAATGTCTTGGAGTAAGCTCCAATGGCTACTCACCGCACTTTCCGTTGGTTTGGGTTTCGGTATGCAAGAGATCTTTGCAAACTTCGTTTCAGGTATTATCATCTTATTTGAACGCCCAATGCGTATTGGCGATACTATTACCATTGGCACATATAGTGGCACAGTCTCAAAAATTCGTATTCGTGCAACAACCCTCGTTGATTTTGATGGTAAAGAAGTTATCGTACCAAACAAAGCATTCGTAACTGAACGCTTAGTAAACTGGGCGTTAAGTAGCACAGCAACCCGTATTATTGTTCAAGTTGGCGTTGCTTACGGGTCTGATGTGGAGTTAGTTAAACGCTTGTTACTACAAGTAGCGGAAGAAAATCCGAAAGTATTGAAAGATCCTCAACCAAGAGCTTACTTCCTCACATTCGGTGCAAGTACATTGGATCACGAATTAAGAGCTTATGTGAATGATTTATCTGATCGTAATCCAACGATTGATGCACTTAATACCCATATCCATCAGCTCTTTAATGAGCATAATATTGATATTGCGTTTAACCAATTAGATGTGTATATCAAAAACAACGATACACAAGATGAAATTAAAGTAGGCTCAAAACGCTTTGATTTTGAACTACCAAATAACATAACAACAAAAGAAAAGGATTAAAGATGGCAGGCAACAGCATTGGACAATTATTTAAAGTAACCACTTTTGGCGAATCTCACGGTATTGCATTAGGCTGTATTGTAGATGGTGTTCCACCTAATATGGAATTAAGCGAAGCTGATTTACAGCCTGATCTAGACCGCCGTAAACCCGGTACTTCACGCTACACCACCCCTCGCCGTGAAGATGATGAAGTGCAAATTTTATCAGGGGTATTTGAAGGTAAAACAACGGGTACAAGTATCGGCTTAATCATTAAAAATGGCGACCAACGCTCACAAGATTATGGCGATATTGCAGAAAAATTTAGACCAGGGCACGCTGATTACACTTACCAACAAAAATATGGCATTCGTGATTATCGTGGTGGTGGTCGTTCCTCTGCTCGTGAAACCGCAATGCGTGTTGCGGCTGGTGCTATTGCAAAAAAATATTTGCGTGAGCAATTTGGCATTGAGGTTAGAGGCTATCTTTCTCAAATTGGCAAAGTCAAAATTGATCGAAAAACCGTTGAAAATATTGAACAAATTGACTGGCAAGCAGTCAATAGTAATCCATTCTTCTGCCCTGATCCTGTGGCGATTGAAGGTTTTGATGCGTTAATTCGTGAACTGAAAAAAGAAGGCGATTCGATTGGTGCAAAACTGACTGTAATTGCAGAAAATGTGCCTGTTGGCTTAGGCGAACCAGTGTTCGACCGATTAGATGCTGATCTCGCCCACGCATTAATGTCTATTAACGCAGTAAAAGCAGTTGAAATTGGGGATGGTTTTACCGTTGTTGAACAACGTGGTAGCGAACACCGTGATGAAATGACACCGGAAGGTTTTCTGTCTAATCACGCAGGCGGTATTTTAGGCGGAATCAGCTCTGGTCAGCCGATTATTGCGAATATTGCTCTCAAACCGACATCAAGCATTACCATTCCGGGAAAAAGCGTGAACAAAAATAACGAGCCTGTTGAAGTTATTACCAAAGGTAGACACGACCCTTGTGTTGGTATTCGTGCCGTGCCGATTGCAGAAGCAATGATGGCGATTGTGTTGTTAGATCACCTCTTAAGATTTAAGGCACAATGCCGCTAAAATTTTATTCGTAGGGGCAAATAATTATTTGCTCTAGGATATTCAAATAAAGGCGAAAAATATTCCGCCCCTATAGATTGAAAAAATGAAATTATTAAACACTCTTTTTATCTCAAGCCTTGTGCTTACTAGCGCAGCTAGCTCCGCAACACAGTGGGAAAAAATCAAAACTCCCGTGCCAGGTAAAGCCCAATCTATTGGTGGATATAGCAACGGCTGTATTATCGGAGCAGAGCCATTAGCGTTAAAAGGCGATGGTTACCAAGTCATTCGCTCAGCTCGTAACCGCTACTATGGTCACCCACAGCTGCTCGATTATCTTACTAATTTAGGTAAAAAAACCAAAGAAGCTGGAATCCCAACTATTTTAATCGGCGATATGGGTATGCCTGCAGGCGGACGCTTTGCTTCAGGACATGCCTCTCACCAAACAGGGCTTGATGCCGATATTTGGCTGAGATTTGGTCCAATGGACGATGCCACCGCTCGCAATCCTGCTGGGCTTGCGACCATTATGGTTAATCGTAATACACAACGAGTTGATGACAATTTATGGAATCAGCACCATACCAACTTAATTAAAATTGCTGCTAAGGATCATCGTGTTGATCGCATTTTCGTAAACCCTGCGATTAAAGTGAAACTCTGCCAGACCGCAGGCACTGATCGCGGCTGGTTGCGTAAAATCCGCCCTTGGTATGGACACGATTCACACTTCCACGTTCGCTTAACCTGCCCTGCTGATGCGGCAAATTGTGAGAATCAATCCCCAGTTCCAGCAGGCGATGGTTGTGGTGAAGAACTTTACTCTTGGTTCGAGCCTAAGACGGATACAGGTACACCTAGAGCAAAAGTATTACCAACACCGCCAGTTCAATGCCAGATGATTTTATCCGAATACGGTTTGAATTAATTTACGAAAATATTCATTTAGCCGCTTTTACAAGCGGTTAAATTTCTTCAAAAATTTACCATTATGCGTTTATTTGTAGCTGAAAAACCAAGTCTCGCCCGAGCCATTGCTGATGTACTACCCAAACCTCATACCAGAGGTGATGGCTTTATTCAATGTGGAGAACACGACACTGTAACTTGGTGTATCGGTCATCTATTAGAGCAAGCCGAGCCTGATGCCTATGACGAACGCTTTAAAATGTGGCGAATGGAACACCTCCCTATTGTGCCTGAGCAATGGAAACTCATTCCTAAAAAAGAAACCCTAAAGCAATTTAAAGTGGTCGAAAGGCTGATCAAAAAAGCGGATATTTTAGTAAACGCAGGCGACCCTGATCGTGAAGGACAACTTTTAGTTGATGAAGTGTTTGGTTATCTCAACTTATCGCCTGAACGTAAAAGTCAAATTCAGCGTTGTTTGGTTAGCGATCTCAATCCAACTGCGGTAAACCGTGCGATTGAAAAATTGCAAAAAAATAGTGATTTTATACCGCTTGCAACCTCTGCCCTTGCTCGAGCTAGAGCCGATTGGCTTTACGGCATTAATATGACAAGAGCCTACACCCTACAAGGGCGTTGGGCTGGCTACAAAGGCGTGCTGTCTGTTGGGCGAGTTCAAACCCCTGTGCTTGGCTTAATCGTTCGCCGAGATCTGGAGATCGAAAACTTTATTCCAAAAGATTATTTTGAAGTATTCGCTCATATTCTTGTGCCTGAAACGCAAGAAAAATTTAAAGCCCAATGGCAACCAAGTAAGGCCTGTGAAGATTATCAAGATGAAGATGGTCGAGTTTTATCTCGTCCACTGGCAGAAAATGTGGTAAAACGCATTACCAATCAACCTGCAAATGTAACCGACTATCAAGATAAAATTGAAAAGGAAACTGCTCCACTTCCCTACTCGCTTTCTGTTTTACAGATGGAAGCAGCTGGGAAATATGGACTTTCCGCACAAGCGGTACTCGATATTTGCCAAAAACTCTATGAAACGCACAAACTGATTACCTACCCTCGTTCTGATAATCGCTACTTACCTACCGAGCATTTTAACTACAGATTTAAAGTGATGGCCGCTATCGCCCATCATCTGCCTGAGTATCAAGAAAAGCCTGAGGTGGTTGATCCTAACCACCGAAATCGTTGCTGGAATGATAAAGAGGTGGAAGCCCACCACGCTATTATTCCAACAGCCAGACGAGGCACTGTGCATTTGACTGAAAATGAAAAGCGAATTTATCAGCTTATCGCTCGTCAATATTTAATGCAATTCTGCCCTGATGCAGAATATCGCAAAAGTAAAATTGATCTTAAAATTGCAGGCGGAAAATTTACCGCACAAGCTCGCAACTTAGCAGTTGCTGGTTGGAAAGCCTTACTGGGTAAAGAAGATAATTTTGATGATGCAGAACCGCTACTCCCTATCGTAAAAAAAGGGCAAGTTTTACATTGCGAGAATGGCGAAATTATGAGTAAAAAAACGCAGCCACCTCGTCATTTTACCGATCGTAGCCTACTTTCTGCAATGACAGGCATTGCCCGTTTTGTACAAGATAAAGAATTGAAAAAAGTGTTAAGAGAAACCGATGGCTTAGGCACAGAAGCGACCCGTGCAGGCATTATCGAATTACTGTTTAAGCGAGGCTTCTTAATCCGCAAGGGTAAAAACATTCATAGTACCGAAGCAGGCAGAACACTCATTCACGCCTTGCCCGATTCTGCAACACAACCTGATATGACAGCTCATTGGGAAATGCAGCTCAATCAAATCAGTAAAAAAGAGGCAAGTTATCAGCAATTTATGCTTGAGCTAAATCAGCAGCTACCTCATTTATTACAAAGCCCAAACCGCCAAGTTTTGCAAAATTTAGCGAAAATCACACCGCTTGCAACTAAGCCTAAGCGGCAATATGCGAAAAAGAAAGCACTAACTGCTGAAAATTAAATCAAGCGTTTAAAAATCAGCGTTTGCCTCTTGTCAAATGGGCGTAAATTCTATATTATTCACGCCATTGCAAATTTAGCATAAAGAAAATAAATAGAGAATAAATAATGTTAATTAACGTACTAACCATTGTTTATCTTGTTGTTGCAATTTTATTAATTGCATTTGTACTAATGCAACAAGGTAAAGGTGCTGATGCAGGTGCTTCTTTCGGGGCTGGTGCTTCAGCAACTGTTTTTGGTTCAGCTGGTTCAGCAAACTTCTTATCAAGAACAACCGCTTTATTAGCAACAATCTTCTTCGCAATTAGCTTAGTAATTGGCAACTTAAGTTCACATACGAAAGCACCAACAAGCCAATTTGAAGACTTAAGTGGTGTTGAACAAAAACAAGTAGAACCTGTAAAAACAGAAAATAGCGATATCCCTCAATAATCGCAAATAAAAAATAAAAGCTCTGGTGGTGGAATTGGTAGACACGCCATCTTGAGGGGGTGGTGGGCGTGGCCCGTGCGAGTTCAAGTCTCGCCCAGAGCACCAATACTTTAAAAGCAGATTTCCCCAAAATCTGCTTTTACTACAAATAAAATATAAAAAACCTCAAATAAAACAATCCCTTACAATTTTTTCACTATACCCCAAATGTGAAAAATCTCTCCCCAAGTTACCCAATTTAATATGAAAATTGGGTATTTGTTGATCGTTTATGATCTCTATTAACATTCCTTTGCACACACATTGCACACAAAAATGCACAAATCAAAAGGAATGCACACTATGGCAACAATTATTAAAAATGGTAAAAAATGGAGAGCTCAAGTTCGTAAAAAAGGCGTAACTAAAAGCAAAACTTTCTTAACACGAAATGAGGCTGTCAAATGGTCTCAATGGCTCGAAAGCCAAATTGATGCCGGAGAGTATAACACTATCCCATCAATTACTTTTTCAGACCTCATTGATAAATACCTCAAAGAGGAAACAATCTTGAAAGGCGGAGCAAGAGAAGAACGCTATCGTCTCTTACGGGTAAGTCGCTCTTTCTTAGGTGACATACTACTACCCGATTTAAGCAAAGAGCATTTTAAAAAATGGCAAAACCAGAGATTGCAAGAAGTACAACCTAACTCCGTTATGCGTGAACGTACCTCTTTATCTGCTGTTTTGAGTAAAGCTATTGAGTGGGATTATCTAAAAACAAACCCGCTATTAACGCTTGAGAAACCAAAAACTCCACCACCTAGAACACGGAGATATTCTGATGAGGAGATTGAAAGAATCGTATTTGTTTCAGGATATGATGAACGTTATCAACCAATCACGATACAAAACCGTGTCGGAGCAATGTTTTTATTTGCTATAGAAACCGCAATGCGAGCAGGAGAAATTGCAACGCTCACTTGGGAGAATGTAAATTTTGAAAAAAGAACGGCATTCTTACCTAAAACCAAAAACGGACACCCAAGAACAGTACCTTTATCATCAAAAGCGATGAAAATTATTCAGCACTTGTTCTTTTTTAAGAATGAAAATGACCCAACTGTTTTTCAGGTAAAAACTCAAAGTTTGGAAAGCACCTTTAGAGAGTTAAAGAAAAGGGCAAACCTCCACAACGCCGATCTGCATTTTCACGACACACGGCGAGAGGCACTCACTCGCCTGTCTAAATATCTCACGGTAATGGAGCTTGCCAAAGTATCAGGGCATAGAGATTTAAGTATTTTGCAAAATACCTACTATAACCCCGATATATCAGAGCTTGTAAGCAAGTTGCAGTAAGACAAAAGCCGATAAGATAAATAGTAAAATTTATCGGCTTATATTGATTAAGAACTAATATATTGATTTATTCTATCCCCTATCCATCGCATACAAGGGACTGCCATTGAATTTCCAATTGCTTTATAGCGTGGGCTATTGGGGCATTCATCGGCGGATTTGTTTCGGTAGGGGATTTTCGTCCAATCATCAGGAAACCCTTGTAATCTCTCACATTCTCTTGGTGTCAGCTTGCGAATTGTAAACGGCGGCTTTACAATGCACGGAATATTATTTCCACCCGTCCCCATTCTTGCTTTTAGGGTTGGCGTTTTATCCTGCACATCGCTAATACGCACTGCCTCTTCGCCTTTTATTTCAAAAAGAACATTTTCTTGTCGGTTATTCCGACCTAAGCAATGAGCTTTATCATTACTGATTATCCGGTCTTGAGTGCCGTGAACAATCAGCGTTTCACTCCCACCGCTCAACGCCCCCCCCTGAAGCTCTAATAGTTCCAGCTTGTTCGGATTGGCGATACGCTCCAAAGCTACTTTCAATAAATCCGGCAACACTTTTCCCCGTTTCTCGGCTCGGTGCAAAATCCCCTCGCACGCCTTTTCGCTCAATGAGTATTTGGGCGATACTTCGCTGCTTTCCAGCACTTGCCACAAGGAACACTCTTTTACGGCGTTGGGCGACACCGAAGTATTGAGCATCGAGAACTCGCCAGCAGACAGTTCGTTTTGAATGCACATAACCAGCGTTTGTCCATTTTCCCCCTGCTGGTTGTAATGGCTCACGCTCTTGAACCAGTCCAGCCAAAAAGTGTCCGAATGCGTTGTCCTTGGTGGATAGCACACCGGGCACGTTTTCCCAAACAAGCACGCAGGGCGGTTGTCCGTCTTGATTTCTGACATAATCGATTGCCTCTAAAATGTGGATTAAAACAATGGTTAAATTTCCTCTTTCATCGTCTAAACTCTCCCGTTTGCCCGCTACCGAGAAAGCTTGACAAGGCGTGCCACCAACCAACACATCAGGAGCAGAAATTTCACGGTTAAGGATTTTTTCGGGTAGGGCGGTCATATCGCCCAAATTTGGCACATCAGGGAAGCGATAGGCTAACACAGCACACGGGAACGGCTCGATCTCGCTAAACCATAACGGCATACCTATATCGTGCCACGCTACGCTTGCTGCCTCAATGCCTGAGCAGATAGAACCGTAGGTAAATTTTTTCATACTACTTAACTTTCCATCTCAAACAAAACTGCACCACTTCACCGGACACCCACTTCTTCGCCCCTCTGCCCTTGCCTCGTAAGCCATCAAGGGCAATCGGTTTCGGAAAATGTGGACTAGATACCACACTTCGGCTGGTGTGTCCTTTAGTGTAGCCGAAATATGCTGCCACATCGCCCAAATCCCACAATTCACGGCTATGTTCATTCACACCTTTCACTTTTAAAAGCTGCTCTACCTCACACAATTTTGCAAAAACTTGCTCATTTGTGACCTCTTGTACTACTTGTTCTTGTTGCATTACTCCCCCTCCAATCTGCCACCCAGCACCGCATAACCGGCAATATCTCGCCAGTTATCCTCATAACTTGGATTCTTGCCTGCAAAAATGCGTGTCAATTTCACACAAATCATCTCGCCAGCCTCTCTTTGATGTGGCTCTAAATGGGTGTTGCTATCAAGCAACATCGCTTTTAATTGTTGGCTCATTGCGGCAACATCATCAAAACTGCCGTAATTTTTGCCACGCTCGTTTAAGGTTCGTTGGATTTGGTTAGTCATTTTCCACCTCCTCAACGAATAACCCTAGCTGTTTCTTAATATCACTTAAGTTTTCTGTTACCATAACACTACCGTCCCCAATTTGCCCATTACGTACTGATAAAGCAAAAAAAGTGGTATTAAAAAATTGAATACCTTCTGGAGTAAGAAACACCCTAGCACCATCTAATTTGTATTTTTCTTTAGAAATTCCCTCTAAATTGAAATCGTCATCATCTAATACCCAGTCAGTAAACCCATTAATAAAATCAAGGCTTAAAATGATGTTATGCTCCTCCGCATACACTTTCCCATTATCTAATTTTGAATAACAAACTGCTGTTAAATGAATAAACTTAGCCATTTTCTCTAATCTCCTAATTCTTCCGCCCAATCTGCACCTCATTACCATCAAAGGTAATGTAATCTTTGCCATAAATTTTGACTTCGCCACCGTTTAGCAGGCTAAAAATGTGATATTCATTGAACAAACTTTCAACAACTCCACGCATTTTGAGAGCTTGCCTAAATCGTTCGACTCTTTCGACATTTTCGGCGAAATAATTTGCTAATTTTACTCTTGTGCCACTGCCTGAACCCTTGCTATTACTAGGGTTACAGTTACTGACACAAGTCCAAGCGGAGCTACGCTCCGTGTTTTGGGTTTCGCTCCGCTCAACCGTTTTAACAGTTTTCTTCGGCACAATCTGCCAGCGTTTCAAGCGGCTTTTTACTTCCTCTTTCCCGCTCTTAACTCCGATAATACGTTTACCTACTACACCATATTTGTTCTCCTCTGTTGTTTCATAGGCTAATTTGGCACACCACAAATCACGGGTTGCACCGCCTCCGCCTTGTTTGTCTAAATAAAAAGCGTAATCGCCTAAGTCAGCCCCTAGGCGTAATTCTTCTAAAGCAGGGTCAGCAATCTGCCCTGCGGTTAAACGGCGTAGCTCACGCCACACACCCACGCTGGAAACACCGTAGAATTGGAATTGTCTAATACCCCACATTGATGCCCAAGCACGCACACGACCGGCATTGTCTTTAAAGCCTAAGCCCTCAACCTCGTCTGAAATGTAGCCCACATCGCCCAAGCCACCTAAGTTCTTGGAGATGTATTTCACGATATACGCCGTAGCCGAGCCTTTTTCCGGATCGCACAAATCAATCTTGCAGCGGTGTTGCTTCGCACCTGGCTCGTCACCGTCCACTTCTAGGGCTTTTTGCTTAAACAAACGGCTCACTTCTTCAACGTGTTCTTTCGCCACATACATCAACAAATGCCAGTGTGGTGTGCCGTCGTGGTGTGGTTCAGCTACTCGCATTCCGTAAAAGCCGATTGAGCGTTTTTTCAATAACGCACGGTATTGCCCCCAAACCTTATTCAAATAGGCTTGAGTCTGTTTCGGGCTTGAGCCGTTCCATTTTTTATTCTGCCCACCTTCGCTATGTTGAGCGTGGTAAGCACTCGGGGCGGTCAATGTTAGGAATAAGGCTTGATGGTCGTTTTCATTCGCCCACACCTCAATGCCGTTCAAGCAAGCCATCATCTCTTGATGGCGAATAGATGGATTCGCACTGGATTTCAAGTACATATCCAACAACTCGGCTTGCTCTTCCTCGTTATCGACATTAATCAAAATTTGGCTGCGTAAAAAATCGAAATTCTTTTTGCGTTGAGCTTGCCAAGCGGTAAACCCGTGTTCGGAAATATAAGCGGCAACGCCCTTACGCACCTCACCGCAAGCAATCGCCAAATGCTCCACCATCTGCTTTTGGGCTTTCTGCAACTGTTTCATCCACCACTTTTCGCAAGCAGCTTGGTTTAAGGCGGTTTCAATCGATTTCAAATTCGGCTTAAAATCCTCATCACCATCACGGAATGAAAAAGTTGCCCAATAGTTAAGTGAAACCCCAATCGTTTCACACAGCGAACCAATACGGCGATAGAGCGTAACAAGCAACTCGTTACACTCTGCATCACTAAAATACTCGCCACTATTGGCACGCTCTGTGAAAAAATCGGTCTGCAATTTAGAAAAAATAGAGCGAAGATGCTCGGCAACCGTTTTTAATTTGCCCTCGGTCATCAAATAAAACGGCAATTTCTGTTTCACCGGGTCATCTTCACGCTCACGCACCACCACATCAGAAACTTCAATCTGCTCACGGTATTTCACACTTTGTTCCAACGTCCACTGCCACTTATCTGCCATCGACATTGAAAGCCACTCAAGATCGTACTGATATTGAACAAACACCTTACCTAAGCGTTTTTCCAACAACTCACGCAAAAAATGGTTAGCGTGCGTGCGTTGCTTATTACCTACGCTAAATGCAATCGAGCCATCATCTTCAACCGAACGATACTCACGCAAATAGAGCTTTCGAAAATGCTCACGCTGGCGTTTAGTCGGCAAACGGCGTAATAACGCCTCCACATAGTCATAACTGCTACGGCCAACTAAATCAAAAAGCTCTAATTGCGTTTGGCTTGCCGTCACATCATTTAAGCTCGGCTTAACAAGCGGTTGTTTTTGGCTGGCATTTTGCAAAAAAGCAGCACAGGTTGCTGCACGTTCCGCATCAACCTCTGCTGCTCTTGCCTCGTAGTTCCAACCACTCATTTGCTTACCCTTTATGTTTTGCCTGCTCAATCATCTTGGCTATTGCCTTTTTAAATTCTGCAGTGTTGATAACCAACACCCTCTTAATCACTTCACCGTCCACATTCCGAACCAGTCGATACACACAAAAACAACCATATTCAGCGTTCATTTCAAGCTTACCGGAGCAAGTCCTTAATAATTGCCTAACCATTCAAACACTCCTGCTGATAACGTGCCGAAAAAGCTTGATATTGGCGATAAGCATATCGGTTGCCCGTTTTGCACCACAGTTTGTGAAAAAACTCACACAATTCACGGTTACGGCTCATATTTCCCTCCTAATCAGGTGCATTAATGCGTTTTTCACGCAATTTGGAATCGTTCTTCATTACTCGTTGGAAATCGGCAAATTCTTCAAACCACAGCCCGAATGAATGCAAGGTGCTTTTTTCTTCTCTGCTATAAGCTCCCCACGGTTTCGGTTCAGGGTTTTCTTGCAAAAAGGCAGCACGCAATAACAACCGCTTATGCTCCTCACTTGCCTGATTCCACATCAAGCCGAAGTGATCGCAACTAAACGCCTTTTTGCTATTACTCACTTTCTGCTTTTGAAACATTGCCACCAAACTCATACCAACCCCTAAGGATTCCCTTTACTACCCAACACCTTTTTAAACATTGCAAACAAACCTTGTTTTTGGGTCTGTTTGGCGTTCTCCAGCTTAATTACACGGGCTTTCAGCTTTTCATTTTGGCGAATCAACCGATTCACTTTTAACTCCAATGCTTGCAGTAAATACAGTAAATAGCCAATCTGCTCACTGTTCAGCTTTGCCAGCTCTACTTCATCGGCTAACCGGCTTTCTAAATTCGCCACCCGCTTTTCTTGCAGAAATAAATTAAGGCGGCGTTTATTCATCTTCTTAAGGCGGTTAAGCCTGTTCCAACGTGATTTGTGTCGATAATGTAATTGCTTACTCATTGTTCAATCTCCTGAATTTAGGGTGCAAAAATCTCGCCCTATGCAAATAAGGCTTATTTTGACGATTGGTTAAAAACTGGGATTAGTCTTGCTTAGGTTGGTCTGCCACAACGCCATCGAACAAATCCGGCGTGTTTAAATCGGCTTCCATCAAGCATTTATTAATACGCATTGCTTCCGGTCGCTCTTTATAAATTGGTGTGCGAACACGGATAATTTGACTTTGCACAAGTTGCTCTGTGCCGCAGTTATTACAATAAGTAACAGCCTGAATAGTCAGCAAACCGATTTTTTCAGATGTACGAACCCGTAAATTTTTACTTTTGCAATTTGTACAGGTGTGGTCTAAATTCATTATTTCCCCTACGCCTTCCCCAAGGCTAATTAACATTCTTTGCGTTTTTACTGTTGTTTCGGCTTATCTATCCCCATAGACAAGCGGTTGAATTTTGGTTATGTTTTAGATATTGTTTAACCCTCCAAAAGGAAATAGTATGAACACTGAAAATGAAATTATTGAACTCACCGTTGAAGTTGAAAACCTACGCCATCAACTCCACGCCAAAAACATTATTCTTGATGATTTAAAAGGTCGTTTAACAGACTACCAACGCAAACGACTGGACCGGCTTTTCGAACGTTCACGCCGACAGTATTTAAATGACCTTGACCTTGAAGAAGAGCAAGCTGAAGCTCTTGAAGCAATTTGCAACGAGCTTGAGTCGTTTCTGGCGAACTAATACCAAAATCCAACAAGGTCAAATCTAAACGCCATTTACCGTCTTGATTACGTCTTACAGTAAATTTCCCACTCGCTAGCCCTGCCTGTTCAGGGTTTTTATTTTGCTGTTCCATTTTTCCACCTCACTTTTTATAATCTGATTTCCTATCACTCAAAAAGGAAACCGTATGAAATCTGCTTTTATTGACTTTATCAGTGCTATAGTTGTGGCAGCCTGTGCTTGTCTTTACCAACGCTATGCCCTCACACCTAAACTCACATTTGAATGGCAAGCAACCTTGCTATTTTCACTTATCGGCGTTTTTTGGCTTATTTACCGCTATGCTAAAACGCATATCACTCAAGTTTACTCTTCATCATTCAAAGGCTATCTGCTAACTTTGTGTATTGCCGGCATTGCCCTTGGTAGTTTTTCTCAAACAGAACTACATCAACTTGGCTTTAATTTTGCGATGGATGAAACAAAAGCCATTAAGCAATACCTTGGGTTAAAGCTCCTCTTCTTTGCTATTGGTGCGGTTATTTTTCCGAAACTCCTCGGGGAAAAGCCATAACCACAATAACAAACGGCTTGCCAGACCACCTACCAAAACAGTAACCACTTCTCGAAAGGTTGTCGCCATCATTACTAACCAAATTGAGGTGAGTAGATGAAAAGCGAAAATTACCGTTTTCGTGTACTCACTCATTTCTGTAATTCCTTCTTCAAATAGGCAACCATTCCCGCTCTAAGTGCTAACAACTCTATCTTCTGAATAGTTGTCAGTTGGCTTTTACTTTGCTGTTCCATTTTTACACCTCACTTTTTATAATCTGATTTCCAATCACTCAAAAAGGAAACCATTATGTCTGAACCCATCACTATCCCATTTAATATTGACGAACCTCTTGATATTTCGCTCAACACTAATACAGGAGAACTAACGCTGGCTTGTTATCAGTTCGTTTCCGGTGTGCCGACTGGGGCGAAGTTGCAACTCCATTTCTCACCGCAGGCATTACAAACACTTCGTTCGGCACTGGCGAAATTTGATGAACTCGGAACAACCATTGGACAGCTTTCAACGCCACATAACGTGCAATAGCTTCTTGCCATTTTCTAAGCCCTGTAAGCTCTATCGCAGGGCTTTTACTTTGCTGTTCCATTTTTACTCCTCACTTTCTATAATCCGATTTCCACTCACTCAAAAAGGACTATTTATGAATGAACTACACTCAATCTCTGAGCCGCTTGATTTGCTTAGAGGAATGTTCTCGAAGGTTCCAGACTCACACGCTCATATTCTTCTAATAGGGCTCGCTTATGCTGTTTCACTTCAAAAGAATCCTCGGGTAGAGGACGCAATAGAAGCCGCCACTGAAACACTAAAGCTGCTAGTTGGCAACTTTGGCGATACAAGAAAGGTGTTTGAGAAAGAATTGTCATCGTGGTTATCAGTAT
The DNA here is from genome assembly GCF_041807705.1 of Mannheimia kashgarensis. Taxonomy (NCBI): domain Bacteria; kingdom Pseudomonadati; phylum Pseudomonadota; class Gammaproteobacteria; order Pasteurellales; family Pasteurellaceae; genus Mannheimia; species Mannheimia kashgarensis. The sequence goes on along the minus strand of NZ_JBGTYY010000002.1, from coordinate 28,791 downwards.
TGCTCGAAGACGGACACTATCCTCTGGCGACATCACTTTACACACTCTATCAAAAGTCTGCTCCACCCACAGCTTCTCGGCTTCGGATAAAGATTCCGAAGTCTGTACCAGAGGAATGGGCGAGATTTTTTCGCTAAGACCATTTAATTCGGAGGAAGCAGAACAAACTTCGCTTGATTCCTCTTGTTTTGGCACAATCCAGCCATACTCATTTACAGTAACAGGCTCCTCTGCTTCCTCCACCGAATTAGCCGCAATAAACTCAAAAAAATTGGCTAAGGCTTCCGGTCCTTCCCTTTTCGCAAATTCCGCAAAATAGGGGATTGCTTTTACAAAATCACTCATTTTTCTGCCTCCTTAATCCACTAACTCAACATTTTCTAATGCTTCTTTAATCAAGCGTGTGGCAATGTACGCAAATGAACGGTCCTCGGCTTCTGCTATTGCTTTTACTTTGTCCGCCAACTCACCTTTTAGGCGTACGGCGATTTGAATTTCAGTTGGTTTTTCTGCTTGGTTTTCCATTTTGTTTTCCCTCGTTTTGTGGTATTGTGATGAGTGCTTCACGTTGCTTTTGATTGCTTCGTTTTGCTTCTGTATGGTTGTGATTTTAGTTGTATTTAAATGAACTGTAAATCATTATTTTGCATTTTATATTTTATTTGGTGATTTTATGAACAACCTTGACATCATTGACAGAATGAAAACTCTTGCAAACGTAAGAGAAGATCAGGAATTAGCTAAAATCTTCGGAATTGGCAAAACTGCTGTGGCTAATTGGAAAAGGGGAACAGCTATTTCTCTAGCGTATGTGGCTGACTTTGCAGAAAAATATAACTGCGACTTGAACTGGCTCATAACAGGCGAAAGCAAAGAGAAAAAACTCGATACATCAGAACGTATGCTTTTAACCGCCTTTGCGGATTTGGACGATTCGCAGAAAATGCAAGCGGTGTTATTTTTGGGGAATCTTGCAAGTGGTAACCCGACCGCCCAAAACGGGGGTGTGAGTCAAATCGCTTCAGGAGAAGGCAAAAATAATAATCAAGTGTTCCACTCTAATGTGCGAGAAGTGACGGGGATTAAGAAATGAATGAGATTTTTTCAGTAGAGGATTTTCAAACCTATTTGATTGAAAAAGAAGTGCCAGATACCTGCCCTTGTTGCCAAAGAGATGATGTGATTTATTCTGCTGTTGGTTTGCCTAAGCGGGCTAAGATTGAAGATGAAGCAACAGGTCGTGTGACGTTTGACACGAATGCAGATAATAATGCAGGGCTTGGCTTAGTTGAAACAGTTGTTTCTCAAGAAGGAAAAGTGACTGATATTCGTTTTGGTGCCCATCCTGTTTTTCTTATTCGTTGTAATCATTGTGGTTTTATGCGGACGTTTGATGCCCGTTTTGTACAAAAAGAATATCACAGAATAATGCAAGAAAAATTAAATGGAAATGATGTAAAATGAGTAAGTCAAATTTAAAATTAATTGATTCAGCTAATAATGATGTTGGTTTATCCCAAAGGGTAGCCACAACTAGAATAGGGGAACATCCAATGACTGAAATTGAAAAACGCCTTACTCGTTTAGAAGTTGATAATGAATATATCAAAAAAGATTTGAGTGAAATTAAAGGTGAGTTAAAAACCATTCAAAAAATACAAGCAGAACTCCAACTTGAGTTAAAAACCGATGTTGCCAATGTGAAGACCGATATTGCCAACTTAAGAACAGATTTCCAAAAAGATATTCAAGCCCAAACAAAATGGATTATTGCAACTGCAATTGCCCTTGTTAGCTTATCTTTAGCTGCTGCAAAATATCTTTTTTCTTAGAGGTAGTCGATGGGGGATACAAACAATCAACACTTCCACGCTAATGTGAATGAAGTCAATGGCATTAAAGCAAACAATGTTTATCTTGATGCCAAAACCGAAAAGCAGAAACAGGCTTATCGTTCTAAAATGTTGAAAGACATTCTTTATTATCGCCACCATTGCTACGAACTGCACATTTTACTGTGCAACTACACCAGAGAACGCTTCCAAATTAAGGGTGACTTTAAATTTATCGACCTTTCAGACCAGCAACTTGAACAGATTTATAAATTTAGCCAGCCGTTGAAAGAGGTTGCTTTTGTTTATAGTAAAAATCTGCAAGACGGGAAGTATAAATGGGTTTATAAAGTGGCTTATATGCTGGAAAGTGTTAAGCGATGGGTTAAACGTTAAGGTATTCATAATGCAAAAATTACTCTTCTCTACTTTGTTTTTTATTTCACCTGTAGTTTTGGCTTATAGCTGCAATGACCCTATCCCTTACTGCAAAGAAATGCAATCTTGCGAGCAAGCAAAGTTCTATTTAGAAAAATGCGATGCAGATCGCTTAGACAGGGATAACGACGGCATACCTTGCGAAAATGTTTGTGGCAAGAAAGGCAAATCCGAGAAAAAAGAACAAGGCAAGAAGTCGGACAAGTCGAAGAAATCGAATTCAGCTACAAATTCAAAAACTCCTGCAAAGTAGTATTCATGCAAGGGCATATTAGAAAGGTTTAGGAGATAGACAAATAGGGTGATTTATGAGCAATACTAAAAATTCATTTGATAATATAACTGCGGATGATTTAGCCCGTTATTTCAAAGCAAAAAATATCTATAAAGGGCAAGAGTTTCTTTCTTGTCATCTATGTCAGCATAATAAATTTTCATTTATTGATTCATCTCCTTTTTTCCCACAAGCAATGGGGGGAGATGAGATTAAATACCGATTGGCTCTACAACCCAAATTGATTAAGCCTTTACCGGTTTATTTAGCTGAACAGGAAGAAATTCATAAAGATAAAGAAAATAATACGGGCTTCCCTGTATCAATGATGCTCAAAACACCTGAAATTTTTGATACATTTAAACAAATCCACTCACGAGAATATCTAGTGCTTACTTGTGATAATTGTGGCAACACATTATTAATCGATCGAGATAAAATCGTGGAGTTTTTAAAGCAAGAGTCGGAGGAGCAAGATGCCAAATAATACGCAAGAACTGCTTATAAATTCGGATAACTTATCCTCGCAACGCACAACAGACGTTCCTCAAGAATTTATTGATTTTTTGGTAAAGAGTCGTATTATGCCCACAGTGCAACTTAATCAACAACCGGGTAACGATATGCAATATTCATCACAATTATCATCACTAGATTCACATTGTCGTGATAGTTTTGCGGAGCAAAAAGTGAAAGTTCAGCAATTATCTGAAACTGCCACTCGACACGAAGCAAAATTAGAGACATTGTTACAAGATACCGCTGTTTTGAAATCTCAAGCGAGTGAGCATCTTGCCAAGAAAACAGATTTACTTGAATTAAGAAATGAATTAAGAAATGAACTCACAACTGGTTTAAATAGCTTAGAAAGTAGAATTAATTCAAAATTTGATGCTTTAGATGTTGATAATAAGCTAAACAACTTAAAAATTTCATTATGGAAAAGTTTTATTGCAGCATCTGTTATTATTTGTGGAGCGATGTACACTTTGCTAATAAAAACAGAAAACGATCTGCGAGCAAATATTGAAAGCAACAAGGTAGAAATTGCTGAAGTTCGTAAAGAAATGAAAGCAAACCACGAAGATGTCTCAAAACAATTAGCTGAAATCCGCTCTTTGTTACAAGAAAAACAATCGACCGCTAAAAAATAATCGAAGCCCACTTTTGTGGGCTTTATTCTTGCTCCTCTTTCGGTTTTAGGGTAATCCAATGAATTTATTTCAATCCAATATTTTAACCTTGCTTAATCACTACCCTCACGGATTAAGTGATGATCAGATTTAGATTTATTGGGCAATTATTGAGAATGATAAATCTGTTTTAATGCTTAAAGGTGATGATAAACATCAACTGATTTATAAACCCAAAGATAGAACGGTGGAAAAACGCTTAAAGATTGAATTAGAAAGGCTAAAAAATAACGCCATTATCCGATTTGTAAATGGCGATTATTTGCTAGATAGTAAAGGCTATGATTTATTAGAAGAGGGCGGTTTAACTGCTGAACTTAAAGGCTTGGAATACTCCACCCTCTTAGATGTACTAAATGCACTGCAATCCGATAAATCTTCTCTTCACACGGTTTTGAAGGTTCTACCTGAAGAAGCCCTGAAATCCATAGTTGCCGCTGGTTTGAAGAAATTTCTTGGCATAGGTTAGCAAGCGGTTCCCATTCAACAGGGCTGTAAATATACCAGTCCTCAATCATTCCAGTGCATTCAAAATATCCACGGCAAGCACCGTGTAACACATAAAACGGTTGGCGAATATCGTGCTTGAGGTAGATGTGAACCTTACCTTTTTTCACGCTCATTCTGCCTTCCCATTTTTGGTTGTCGTCATAAAGGTTGTTTGGGTTTCCGTAGGGAACATTTTGCGTCATTACTCTTTCTCCTCTTTCGGCTTTAACTCCATTTCTAACGCAGTGGTAAACCCACCGCTTTTGCTTAAACTGTGCGTAACCTGTGAAATTATCCACTCGTTGCTATCAATCTCCGCCTTAAAGCCTGTTACCTGCACTGGTAGCTCGGGGATTAATTCCGCATTGCCCTCAGCAAGGGTAAGGCTAAAGGTGGCAACGCCTCGGGCTAATTTACTAAAGGCTCGTTTACAGGCTTCAGTGGCTGATTGCTCGGTGGCATAGGTATGGCGTAAGGTTTTTATTTTTTCGCTGTCGCTCTCAATCGGCTTGCTTTGCACCACTTGGTTGACCTTTCTGCCTTTGCCTTGTACAAATACGGTTTCTTTAATGCTTTTGCCGTCTTTGCCTTTTATCGGCTTGCCGTCTTTCCCTCGTTTGACTTTGGTCTTTTTCCGCATTGTGGGCTTGGTGACTTTTTTCACTTGGCTGTTTTCGTCCCACGTCACCTCGCCTCGCTTGCCGGTTTGCGTGTTGTGCCAATAGGCTTTAACCGCTTTGTAGTTATCCCCTTCGGCAATCGAAAAGCTATGGGAATCCCCCGAACTGCGGGTAATGCGAAACAGGGGTAACGGTTTACCGCTTGCGGTTGTAGCGTTTCCAGCTTTAATGAAAATCAAATTGCCGTTTTTCACGGTAGCAATGGCGTCAAATTGTTCTGCGAGGCGTTGCAAGAGATTAATAGAGCTTTCATTGGTTTGGTCAATGTGTTTCACCTCTTCATTTTCAAATTCTTTGCCCACTATCGGCTTGAGTTTGTTCTCTTCGGCGATCTGTTTCACAATTTTACCAATGGTGGTGCGGTGAAAGCTCCGCTCGTGGCGATTGATCAGCGTACCTCGCAAGTCAGCACTTCTTGCCCGAATCGTCACTTTATCTGGCGGGCCGTCGTGGGTTAGCTCGTCCACCGTGTATTCGCCCTTGTAGGTCAGGGGGCTGTTTTGCCAGCCTAACCCCACCGATAGAACCGCTCCTCGACTTGGCAAAGCAAGTAAACCATCGGCGTCGTCCAGCTCTAAATCCAACTGGTCTGCCTCAAAGCCTCGGTTGTCGGTTAAGGTGAGTTGAATTAAGCGGTGCGTGATCAGGGTGGAAATATCTTTGGCTTTTTCGCCCTCATTATCTTTGCTTGGCTTTGGGCGAACCGTCACCGAAACAGCCGGTGTGCGGTGGTTATGATTGGTTAGCTCTGTTAAAAAATCCATTAAATAAACCCTGCGACCTCATCAATAATATTGGCGAGCAGACTATCATCAACCCGTTTAAGCGACATCGAAAAGCTAATCGCTCGAGGAGTGCCGTCTGCAAAAAAGGTGGTTTCCTGCACGCTGATTCGCTCAATCACAAACCAGCCTAGCACCATAAAAGCTGAACCACTAATCAACGGATAAGCCGAGCCTTGCTCTGCCATCATCTCAAGGGCAAGGATTGACATTTTGCCCCCGGTAATTTCAGGGCGTAGCTCGGCTGAAATCTCCATTGTCTCCCCAGCCTTGCCAATAAATTGGTTTTTTGGCATTGACCCAACTACATCATTTTGAACGTGCGACCAGTTCATCTCTCGGCTGGTGTCTTGGTAAGGGATTGTCGATCGCATAAACACAAAATAGCCTAGAGACATCATTGCGAATTGTTGGAGCATTAATCATCACCACTTGATTTAATATTGTATTGTGAACAAACAAATGCAATAAAAATGAACCACCCCCAACCGGAAATGTTGTGATACATCAAGAATGTAGCCATACCACAAACAGAAATAATCATTAATGCAATCAAACTGAAAGCAACTAAGCTAGATTTCATTTTAACCCCTTATTGCAAACGGTCGAATTTTGCAAATTTTTTGCGAAACACGACCGCTTGTTTTAACTTTCCATCCCACTTCGTAAGCGGGCTTTTTCTCGCCATTGCCCGAGTTCGACAATCGTCATTTCATCAAAGGCGTTGGGTGTCCAATGAAACACGGTAGCAATATCAGCAATAGCGTCATCAACAAATTTCGGAATTAGGCTAAAATCTCGCCCTTTCCCTGTTCTTCGCTGTCCTCTTCGTCTGCCTCATCAAAGTCTTCGCTCATTAAGTCTAGGGCTTTGCCGGAGAGTTTGAGCAAATCCGCTGCCGACATTGTGGCAAAATCGGCTTTGTCTAATTTTGGCGTGGTAATTCGAGGCAACACAATACACCACTCATCAACGCTTAACTGCATTAATGAGGTAAGATTTGTGCCACGCAGTTGTTTGGTTAATGGTTTACGCACCTCAATCTCGGTAATACGTTTTTCACCACGCAAAATGCCTTGTTTTAATGTTGCTTTTGTCATTGTTTAATCCTTTCATTATTGCTGCCGCTCGTGTCTCACGAGTGGCTTAAGTTAAAATTATCACCCGTCAGAGACGGGCGATTGCGTAAAGTTAAAGCCCCATTGCCTTGCGAATTTCCGCTAAGCGGTCTTTGCCATCGACAATGTAAATTTGGTTGAGGGGGTCGATTTCGATAATATCGACACCATTCACCGTTTTTTTGTAATAGGTTAGCGAGGCTTTGTAGGTGTGCTCGGTATCATCACCTGCTTTACTTGAGCCTTCGTCAATTTCCACGATACGACCACGACAGACTAATTCCACCGCATCAACTGAATCGTCATCATCGTGTTGGTATGCACCGTTGAAACGGAACGCATTACCACTAATTGTCCCACCGAATAACTTGATTAAATCGTCTTCGTGTCCGCCCGTTTTAAATTCAAGCTCCAGTTTTTCTAAACCCATATTGACACCCACAGGAGCAATCATTCCGCCTGCACGGTAGTCTTCAAGTTTCATAGCCAGTTTCGGCTGTGTCACTTCAGTGGTTTCGCCCAAATAGCTTGTGCCGTCCACCGAAAAATTAAAATTCTTAAGTTTTGCCGGTAATCCCATTGTTTACCCCTATAACGCTTTAAGTGTATTGACTAAATCCACCACATATTCATCGTTTACACGTTGCTCTAAGCCTAGGCTTTCGAGGGACGGAATCCAGTGGTAATCGTATTTAATGATGAATTTACCCGATTTGATAATATCTGCGGTGATCTCTTCAGCTACCCAGACTCTTGCACCTAAAATGCGAGGGTCATCACCCGATGCCCAAGAGCGTAGCTTGTTGTTAATCGCCTCAAGCATTGTTTTCACACGCAACGGTGTGAGTGGCATATCCACCGCCCAAGTTAAGCCTGCACCGATGGTCTCTTTAATGATTTGAGCTGTTCGCACCGACTGCTGAAACGCCCAGCGGGTATCGGTGGCAAGAGTGCGTGAACCCCAATAGCGGAAACCGTTATTGTTTAAGCAAATGGTAATGCCTTTTTCGTTGAGGTAGTTTGCCTCGGTTGAACTTTCGTTAATATCAAACTCAACAGGCTTGGTAATGCCTGTTACACCATCTACTTCAACGTTTGAAATGTTTTTATGCCAGCCGATATTCTTGTCAATCCAAGCCTGCGTTGCACACGCACGGGCTACGGCATAATCAACATCGTAGGCTTTTTTATCGGTGTTGAACGATTGCCAATCGCCGAAAATCATCATTCCTTCACGCTGTGAGAAGTTTTGGCGATAAGCATAGGCTTGTTCCTTGGTGGTTGCCCCGTTGTCGGAAATAAAGGCAAAGGCATTCAGCTTTTTAGCCACGCTTAATAGTTCGGTCGCAACGGCTTGATTATCGTGCTGTGGCACACAAAGCAATTTCGGCTTAACAAAGACAGTCGATTGTGCGGTTAATAACGCCTTAATACCGGTAAATTTACCGCCTTCTTGTGTGCCGACAATGTTCGCCGTTAAGGTATCTTCATCTTCCGATTCTTCCACACGCACAACCACAGTTGGTGTTTTAACGATTGAACCGATTGAATTTAACGTGCGGCGTAATGTGCCTGCTGCCCCTGCTTTTTCAAGGTAATTTAAGGGGTTAGTAATTAAAACTGGCGTGTTAAGTGGAAATATTTCCGCATCGGCTTGGTCTCCGGTGCAGACCACCCCAATGACAGAGGTTGCAGCGGTGGAAATGGTGACACCACCTGCATTGACCTCAACCACCTCAACGCCGTGTAGATAGGTATCTAAAATTGACATAGTTATCCTTGTGTTGGGAAGGGTTAAATAACAGGTGAGACTTTAAAAAATAACCGCTCGAGTTGCGAGCGGTTCGGGCTGTGAAATGGGGTTTAACAGGATTAAATGATTTCGGTAAACTCTGGCGGATACTGCTTGCGATGTAACTCACTCAAATAGGCGAGTTTGCAATGGTTTTTGTCAAAAAACAATCCATTCACAAACGCATACCAAAAACGCCAACGCTTTTTCGGCTGTTTAGCTTTTACCGCTCCACGATAGCAACGGCTCGAAAAAGTTTCATCCGCTGCTCCGCCTGTTAAGGCGTTGAAGAGTTGGTCGATGGCGATTAAAACGTGGTAGCCCCATAATTTAATTTTATTGATTTTGCTCATTGAGATACTCCTCATACGTCTTTGTCCAGCCGTCGGAATAGTCATACTCTAACGGATTTTCTGCTTGCTCAACCGCTGTTTTGTGGCGTAATGCGTTGGCGTGGTTGCCTGTTTTTGCAGCCATCAACGCTTGCCAAATCACTATTAACTTGGCTTTGTTGAGCATTAATATTGAGTTGTCTGCACACGTCCAAGCAATCTCGCCCACCGCATCGCCAAACAGGTCAAAACTACTTTTGGCACTGAGTAAATTACGCTCTGCGGTGGCGTCGGTATCCAGCCATTTGTCGAGTGGCTCAACATATACGCCTCCGTTAATCTTGCGGTCTCGTAAGGCGTTGATTGCCTCTCTTATTTTTGCAATTTCTGCGTCTTTTTTGACCGCTTGTTGCTCGGGGGTAATGACCCAAGTCTCGCCGTCCCAAGTATGGTAATCGCTCGGGCTGGGCTCTGCTAACCTCGGTAAGCCATCTTTGCCCTCTACGATTTGCTGCCCCTCTGCTTGCCCTGTGAGTAGAGCAAGGTGTGCCTCTGTGCTGAGTGCTACGGCATTTGCAGGTAGCTCATCATCGTCGTCGATTTGGTAAAATCCACCGTTTTTGTAATACACTCTCATTATTTCCATTTGCCAACTCCAAAAAATTGTATGCGGCATTGTCCTTGATTATGACTACCATGCTCATACAGGTGATAATAGACTTGGGTATTATTACTACCACTGGTAATGTTAACCCCTGCATCGTGCCCCTCATTCATCGATGTGGTCACTTGAGCCATCACAAGAGGACGTTCGGCAAATGCGACCGCCCACCGAAAATTTTGTAGCCTTGACCGCTCTGGGATGATGTCATATTGCTCATACACATAAGTTTGTATCATCCTGCCATCGGGATATTTGCTTATCTCAAAATTGCCAATTTTTTGATAGACAAACTCATCTTGCCTTACGCCATCAGTAATGCCATAACCTGCAAGGGTGGTGGCATTATTTGCCTTGCCGTTTAATGCAGCTTGCAGGTCGGTAATATCGCTAATACCGTGGCGATGGTTACTATCTGCCTTGCCATTTAGGGCATTTTGCAAGCCTGTAATATCGCTAATACCGTGGCGATGGTTACTATCTGCTTTGCCGTTTAATGCATTTTGTAGTCCTGTTATCTCGCTAATACTGTGATTATGGCTACTATTTGCCTTGCCGTTTAATGTACTTTGTAGTCCTGTTATCTCGCTAATACCGTGATTATGGCTACTATTTGCCTTGCCGTTTAATGCACTTTGTAGTCCTGTTATCTCGCTAATACCGTGGCGATGGTTACTATCTGCCTTGCCATTTAGTGCTTGTTGTAAGCCTGTGATTTCAGCAATGACGTGTAGATGACCCGCACCTGCATTACTATTAGCGATACCTTGCACGGCGTCGATAAGGTCCTTAAGTACTTTACCTTGTGCCGCAGTTAAGGCTTGGTCGGTTGCGGTGCTGGTAAGCGTATTATTAAGCGTTATATCGGTACGTTGCCAATCAGACCAGTTGTCATCACTGCCGCTGGTTTGCCAACGCTCATAATGCTCTCCTGTGTAGTGCGTCCTAAATATCTGTCTACACCAACGCTCATTACCTGGTCCACCTGTTATGACAATGAGATGCCCTGTTTTATTTGGTGGGGCATTGGTGGTTGTGCCGCGTGAGTTAAAGCTGTAAATCTCATCCGTGCGATAGGTATTGAGATCGCCTGTTGCAGATTGCACTACAAAGTCCGTGATACCATAACCTGCAAGCGTCGTAGCTGGGGATTGTTTAGTATTGGCCACCCCGAGTGCCTCGTCTGCTTTATTTTTTGCCTCGACACCTTTGTCGTAGGCGGTTTTGACTGCTAAACTCGTCGCCACCGTATCCGCACTGTTACTGTTTACAGTATTAGATTTTTTGCTGTTGGGGATGTAATTGCCTAGATTGCGGGTAATGGCATCAATCAAACTCTTAAGAGCTTTAATTGCTTTCGGGGTCGCAGCCATATCTTCAGCATCGGAGTCTAAGCCAGAAAAGAGCTTAGTTATGCCTTTTTTGAGGAGTGTGGCAATCGGCAAGCGGTGCGAATGCCCGTTTTCTTCGATGATTGATTGACTATTCTCATCTAAATCTTTTGGCGTAAGTTCAGAGCGTTTTGCCCAAATCAGCGAATTATCCACCGTGAGGTTAACACTATCGCTTGAGCTCACCAGCAAGATCATTCTTAGCACTTGCACTTTCCCAGAGCCTTCAGTTAGCCGTGGCTTATAACTTTCAGGAGTATTGGCTATCGCTACTAATTTTTCGTTATTGTCGAAAATGCCCATTTCACGGATATAGAAGCCGCCAACATCTTCGGGGATAGTCAATTCAAAAATAACTTGTTTATTATTTCGCACGTCCAGCTTAATCGAGTTGATATTGGCACGATAAACCTCTCGCACCAATGCCGTGCGTGAGGAGTCAGGCGTGACTGCTCGCCCATTGCCATCTCCTACTGCCATTTTGAGGATATTCAATGGTTGTTTGGTGCTGATTGCTTTTGCAAAAGCAGTCACACCATAATTTGTTAAAACAGAATGGAATTGAGCCATTATTTGCCTCATTGTTGTGGGTAAATTGTAATCACATCGGCACTATATTGACCGATAAAAAAATTCAGTTTGCCAGTTGGTGAAATAGCGATTGCCAACTGTTTTAAGTGGCGAGAGACAGGTTTCGCATCATCCACCAACCTAACAAGTTCGTTATAGGTTTCTTCATTTAACCCGATTTCCGGCACTTCTACTGTGAGGCTAAATTCACCCGCTTGCATTCCGCTGGTGTTAAACCATTCTTTTAAATCAATTAAATACCCTATTGGTTCAATTACTCTTTTAATTGCGGTGATTGTGCCTTTTTGCTTGTGGATCAAAAAAGAGTGTTCAATGCTTAACCGTTTGACTTCTTCGCTCCAGTTTTCGTCCCATTTATCCACCGACAACGCCCAAGCCAAATATGGGAGCAAGTTAGCCGGGCATTTTTTCGGATTAATTAAATCGGCAATAAAAATCGGGTTTTGTACTGCTGCACGCAAACATTCTGCCGCTCGTTTTTCCAGTTGGCTTGAGCTACTTGGTAGTAGATTTTTAGTAGTCATTACTGATTACCGTCTCAATCGTGATATTGGTGCAAAGCCCTGCTTGAGTGCTGCTTAATACAATATCTGCTGTGGGTTGTAACAGTTCTACCCTTTGCACACCCTCAAGGTGTAAGGCTGAATAAATACCGGAGAGAGAAATATCTCTGCCCAGCCGTCTTTTTTCTTTTACATATTGCCCGATTTTCTCGGCTGCCGCTTGTTTAATCGGTTCAATTTCCGGGCCACGATAAAGGTGCAGTTTCGCCCTGATTTGATAGTTGGTATTGGTGCAAGCCTGTACTGTGACACGATCACCGATGGGGCGAATATCTTCATCATTCAGCTGATTTCTAACCGCTTGTAAAATATCCACACTCGGGATTCCGTTATTATCACTGCTCATTACCGTTACTAATACGCTTGCCGGTGTCGGTGAGCTAACCGAAACATCTGCAACTTTTCGTGAGCCGATAATGCGTGAAAAATATAAGCATTGCGAGGCCCAGCCACCGACATCCCCTCAAAGGCTAATTGGATTCGCAGCCTGAAATCTTCGTCCTGCTCTAAAATTTCCTGCTTCGGTGGGCGTGCGGTGAGGTCTTCAGCTTGTATCACTTTGCGAGCTACATTGTAATTCCCCCCAATCACATCTAAATCCGTGCCGGTGGCATAGGCTAACATTGTAGCCTGTGCTGCACTGTTAATGCGTTGGCGTTCCATTAATTGCAGATAGCAATTCTCCTCTAGTAACTTTGTGATAGGCTCAGACTCCAACGCTAACCGTGCAGCCATTACCGCTCGTTCGCTTTCTGGGTAGAGGGATAAAAACTTAGCTTTCCGCTCTGCTAATAAGGTTTCATAATCCAATTCTTCCAGCACCTTCGGGGCGGCGAGTTTGGATAAATCGACAATTTCGCTCATAGTGTAAAACGCATTCCTTTAATACTGATTTTTCGGTGCTTAAGGGTAAAATCTAAGGTGCAAATCAGCTTACTTTGGTTATCTTCGGCAAATTCAACTTTAAATCGGGTGATCGCTATGCGTGGCTCCCATTGTTGCAACGCCATCACGCACGCAGCGGAGAGTTGCATAATCAGACTTGCGGCAATCGGTTTATCAATTAGCTTGTAGAGATTACTGCCATAGGTTCGCCGCATTACCCGACTACCTTTTGCGGTCAACAAAATATCTTTGATAGATTGCTTAATATGCTCTACTTCATCTTCAAGCTGTTCGCCTGTTTCTCGGTTCATTATGCTTTCGCTCCGCTGGTTGGTCTGCCATCACCTTGTTCGATATGGTGGTGCAATTGCAAGCTAATTCCACCACCTAACACATCACCTTGTGCGGTAACTGTTCCTTGCACCGATAAATTACCGCCGACTTCAACATTTTGCGTGGCTTTCACTAGGGGCGTTTGGAGCTCAATTTTCTCACTTGCTTGGACTATCACCACTTTGCAATTTTTTACGCTTAATTGACCGCTTGCGGTGTTGTAGCTGATTTCTGCACCATCTGAAAAATGAAATATATGCTCATCGTCAGACTGGCTCGGGGCATTTTGGGTATAAATTGCAGGTAAAATCACACCAGTGGTAAATTCACCACTCACACTTAACACTACACATTGCTCGCCCACGGTTGGAGCTGACCAAGTTTGTGATGTGCCTGCCCGAAAGATTATCCACGGTAAAAAATCGGTTGTGATTCCGCCTGAATTTACCCGTGCCTTTGCTTTGGCTAAATCCACCTCAGCAATCGTGCCAAGTCGAATCAGATTATCTAAGCGGCGAAGTAGATCGGTTTGGTTGGGTTCACTCATTTTTACAATTACAAGCGGTTAAAAAATGAGGATATTTTGCAAAAGGCGAAAGGCTTTGGGTATAAGTGCAAGGTGTGAAATGGGGTTTAACAGGCAAAGAAAAAGCGACCGGTTAGGTCGCTTACTGATTATGGGCGTGGGTAAAGTCTGCGAGTGTGAATAATGGTAATAATGAAAACATCTTCCTCAATAATTTCATACACAATGCGATAGTTTCGCACAAAGGTTTCTCGTGTACCATCATCACGAGTAATCCCGATTGAAGGCATAAATTCAAGCAGACTTAATTTCTTAAAAATATCAGCGTGGAGCCTAATACCACTTTGCTCATAGCCTGTAAATTCCACCACATTATCAATGATTTCATCAATATCATTTTCTGCTTGGGCGGTTAAAATAAGATTAGCCATAAATCACATCTCTATTTCGGCTCAATTCCATTTCTTGAATTTTACGCTCCAATTTCTCTTTAGTGCGTTGTTTAGCAACTTCAAGAGAAACACCTTGCCCTGCTTTGGCTTGTTCTCTACCAATACGGATTTTTTCTGCTAAAAACTCATCATATCCTTTTTCTTTAAACATCATTTGCTCCTATAAAAAACGGACAATTTAGAGCATTGTCCGCTTTTCATTCTACTTTGTCAAATTAGCTTCTGTCTCTCAAAGACGATCTTGCTCTTGCTTGTGCTTGGCGTTCTCGTCTATCCAGCTCTGCTGTAACCAGTCGGGCGATTGCTTGTGGGTCTTGCCCGCTAGTGGCGTTAATGGTGATGTGTATATTTTGCGACACCGGTGCAACTGTTGGGCTTGGTTGGCTTGCCGTCAGCGGTGGTCTGCTGTCGATTTTGACCGCAGGCATTGGTTGAGCAAACGCAACACTTGACGCAAGTGCAGTTAGCCCAGCAACTTTGCCATAATTTAACCGGTTAAGATTTGCCACACCCAAGCGTGCAGTTGCCTCTTTGGTCATTACATATTCGCCACGGTGTACAATCCCTGCAGGCTCATATTTGCCCCCGTTGCCGGTGTAGCCGCCTGTAGCAAAACCTCTTCCTTTACCGTTACCAACCAAGCCACCAATCCATTTTTGCTCAAGTTTTGGTTTAGGTAAATTTGCTACCATATTTACCACATTTCCTGCGGTGGTTGTTTTAGGCTTAGGCAAATGATCAACCACATTCGCCATATTTGTCGCTGCTGCAGTATTAAGAGCGGTTAGCCCTGCGACTTTGCCATAATTTAACCGATTAAGATTTGCCACACCCAAGCGTGCAGTTGCCTCTTTGGTCATTACATACTCGCCTTTATGTACAATACCGGCAGGCTCGTATTTGCCACCGTTGCCGGTGTAGCCACCTGTAGCAAAACCTCTTCCTTTACCGTTACCAACCAAGCCACCAATCCATTTTTGCTCAAGTTTTGGTTTAGGTAAATTTGCTACCATATTTGCTACATTTCCTGCAGTGGTTGTTTTAGGCTTAGGCAAATGATCAACCACATTCGCCATATTTGTCGCTGCTGCAGTATTAAGAGCGGTTAGCCCTGCGACTTTGCCATAATTTAACCGATTAAGATTTGCCACACCCAAGCGTGCAGTTGCCTCTTTGGTCATTACATACTCGCCTTTATGTACAATACCGGCAGGCTCGTATTTGCCACCATTGCCAGTGTAGCCGCCTGAAGAAAACTTGCCTTTTGGTAAATTTTGAGTAATTCCAGCCACCATACCAGCGACACTTGATGTTGCATTTTTAGGTTGAGGCTCATTATTCCACCAAGCCTTAGTTTTATCCCATAATGTTCCAGCTTTATCCGCTATACCGCTACCAATATCAATTAACTTATTTTTTACACCGTCAAATGAAATATTACTGATATTATTAATTAACCAACTTACGCCATCAATCAACGCTGTTAATGGAGTAAGAGCCAAATTCAACGCTGCTGCCGTCCATTCGCCGAATTTTTTACCCCAACTCGTCGCTGTTTCTAGGCTTGAGGCTGTTTCTTGAGTTGGTGTTAATAACTGCTTAATCCAGTTCAATACGCCTGAGACTGCATTTGCAATAGCATCAAATAACGGACTAATTGGGGCAAATGCTTGTTTGATTGGTTCAGCTGCCACACTAAAACCCTCAAAAAAGCCTGCAAAAAAGGCTTTGACTGATTGCCAGTTTTGCACAATTAATCCTGCAGCAATAACAATGCCTGATATTGCCAATCCTAAAGGGCTAAATAGAGCGGTAATACCGCTAATTGCTGCCACTCCAACTGTACGAATAACAAGCCAAATACCTTTAAACCAATTTAGTGGATTAAATAACGATAGAATAACCTTAGCCAAGCCTAGAAAATTCAAACCAACTTTAGACAAAATTGTTCTTACTCCACCTAACGGCTTAATAATGTGATGATTTAACCCCAAACCTAATCTAACGATCGGAAAAAGTAAAAAGCTAAACGCAGACGACAAAATGCCTGTTACGCCAATAAGAGCTGTAACCCCCACCACTATTTTCATTATTGTTGTTGTCAGTTCGGGATTTGCATTAACCCATTCAAGCACTTTTTCTGTTATTTCTCCAAATTTTTCAGCTAATTCTTTTAACTGTGGAGCGATTGCAGCTCCGATACCAGCCATTAAGTTCGTAAATGTACCGCTTGTTGCGTCCCAAATGTTAGTAAGTGTGGCTAATTGTGCCTCTACTCTCTGTTTAAGACTTGCTTGTTCTTCCAATTTGCGAGCAAATTCATCATAGCCTGCTTTGCCTTTTTCTAATAATGTGGAAATAACCATATTCACTTCGGCATCATTACCAAACATTGCTTCAATGGCTTTACTTCTTGATTGAGTATCAAGTGTTTTTAATTTTTCAATTTGAGCAAAGAATTTATCAAACCCACCAAATTCACCCTTCCCATCGGTAAAATCCATTACTATTTTTTCATAATCTTTCCCCAACACTTGTCTAAGTTTTTTTGCGTCCTTTGAGTTAGGTGACCAATCAATAGCACTTTTCAAAATTTTTCGCATTGCGTTACCCTGATTCGAACCTTGCATTCCCGCTTGGTCGAACATTGCAACAAAAGGAGCAAATGCTCTAGCACCTTCAATGCCTTTCATTTTGACAGTATCCATTGCCGCACCTAAATTTTTATAGGCTCCAAGCATATTAGTCGGATCGACACCGGCATAATAACCTTTTTGAATAACGTCCATTAAGCTCATCATATCGGCTTCAGTTGAACGTGTGGCATCTTGCATTTTAGCTGCGAACTCGGCGGCTTGCTCTGGCATCATTCCTAACTGAACCGATAAATAAGCAGCAGCCTCCCCCGTACCACCTAAAATCGTTTCAGCTGACATACCTTGTCTAACAAGCATTGTCATTAAGTTTTGAAAATCTGCCGTTGTACCCGGTAATCTATTCCCTAAATTGGTTGCTAATTGGTTAATTTTTTCAAATTCGGGAGAAACTTCCCCATCTTTCCCCATCAATGCAACTTTTAAATTAGTTGCAGCAGTTTCAGCTTTAGCAAATTCAGCTACTGGCACAGATACTTTCTCTTTTAAGCTAGAGTAAGCTGCTGTAGCTCGTCCACCAATATTCGCAAATTGTTCTGCTTGAGATCTTACGTTATCAATTTTTTCTCTATATTTTGCATTTGCTGCCTGTTTTTGATTAAGCTGGGCGAGTTTCTGCTTTTGTCTATCAATCTCGCTATTTGCCTCACGCATACTACGGCGTAACGCACTTTGTCTTTCTGCCATTTTAGAGGCTTCAAATCCATTTCTAGCAAATTCTGCTCTTGTTTCTTTTAATTTAGTAACTGTTTTACCTTGTTCAACTTTCAATCTAGCTACATTTTGCTTAGCACTGGCTAATTTCTGAATAAATGCTTGAGTTGGGGTATTCATTGATTTCATCGCTTGCTCCATTCTTCTAACTTCTGAATAGGCTTTAGCAAGTGCTGAATTATTTTCAGATAATTTGGCTTTTAGAGGATTTAAGGTGGAAGCATATTTCTTAATTTGTGATTCATTGCGGTTATATTCTCGTTGTAATGTATTTAAATGCGTACGATTTTCTTTAAATGCAAATGAGGCTTTTTCAACAGCTTTTGAGGCATTTTTGAAAGGTGCAGTTAATTTATCAATCGCTGATAAAACTACTTGAATTTTAAGATTTTGGCTCATATTATGTCCTTAATATGTAATTTTTTAATGGAGGCGTGAAAATGTGGATTGTTGATTTAATTCCTTTGCTTATTCTTGCTGGAGCAGCTTTTATCGTATTTGAAACGCTCTTACCCTTATTTGCATTAATCATTGGCGTGCTTTTATCTCCATTTGTATTATTGGCTCATTTAGTCAAACACATTCAAGAAAATAAGAATAAAAGCTGGTTATATACTCAATCTAAATTACTTGGCGTCATTCACTTACTATTAATTAGTTTATTCTGTTTTGCATTACACTTTTATGTTGAAGATAAATTACTTATTTTATTTTTAAGTATTGTCCTAACATTAATCGCATCATCAATTATTTATTCAGTTAAACCAAATTGGTTTAAAGCAAATTAATCTAAGCAGTCAAATTTGACCGCTTTTTTAATACTCTGAACCACTTAACGCTCTGATCACATAATCCTCAACCATCTGCCTGTCTTCATCGGTAAAGCCCAGCAATTCACGGCTGGCATATTTCACTTTTAAATCCCAATCTTTCCGCACTCGTCCGATTAAGCCTTGTTGGTGGATTCGGGCAATGACCGCATCACCACCTTCATAGCCTAGGCTGACACCCTCGCTTTCGAGGCGTAGCCGCATAAAGCGTGGCTGGGTGATTTTGTCAAACATCTTGCCCGATTTAATTTTGCTTTTTACCCCTTTCTTCGGCTTTTTGCGTGGTTCGTATGCCGAGCCGTCGGGGTTTTGTTGTGCTTTAATCCGTCTGCGTTGCGAGCGTGCTAACTCTCGCCCGATTTGTTGATACATCAACCGTCTGCGAGGTTTGCTGATATTATTTAGCAAGTGGTCAAAGGCGGTTTTTACTTGTTCAATCGCTTCACTCATTTGGCTCTGTCCACTGATAAATCAGCTCGTCTTTGAGGTAAACCTCATATTCGGTTAAACGGGTAAATGGCGAAACATCGGCAAGGTTCGGTTCATCAGCGTGGGTTGCGGTTAGGTGTCCGTCTTGCTCTTTTACGATCACCCGTTCCGTGAGCGGAATGCGGATATAAATATCGTAGCTTTCGTGATTGTTGTGGTCGATTTCAAATTCGATTTTGTCTTGTAGTTCCGGGTTTTGCAGTAGCTCCCATTGTTCATTTCGCACAAAATTTAGCACCGGCACAAACAACACGTCGGGGTGATACGGAAAATCCACCACGATTAGCTCTAAATCGTAGTGGTATTCAAACGAATGGCTTTGGCTCCCTTTGCTTTTAATTTTGCCTTTGTCATATTGCAAAATCAGCTTTTCGGGGTTAGCTTGGAATATATCAATGGTTTGTGTGAGCAAGGCTCGCAAGCGTTCAGGTTTAATCATCTGCGGTAGCCTTTTTGCTTATGTTCGTAAATGGTTTGGCATTCAATGCAACGGGTGCAGCCAATAACCATTTCTCGGCGTTTTTCGGGGATTGGCTCGCCACAGTCCTCACACTCAAAAAGGCTAGTGCAAGCGGTCTGATTTTGCAAAATTTTTGCAAGTGCCGCCTCTCGGGCTTTTTCGGCTAATTCGTTGGCTCGGTCGATTTGGTCTGACATAGTCGTCCTTATTAAAAAAGGCGATTACTCGCCTTGGTTGATTTTGTTATATTGCTCGATGCAGTGTTCTAACGATTCGATGATGACTTGGCACACCTCAAGGGTGTTGAGGCTTTTGTCTAGTGCTTTGACAAGATCGCCGTTGGTGTTAATTTCGGTTGCCGGTGTTTGGCACTCCAGCCTTTTCGGACAGATTATCGGGTTCGATTTGAGGGTGTGATACCGTACGCTTTCGTTGGTTGAGCAGCTTGCCAACGCTAGGAGGCACGGCAGAATCAGCCCACTTTTTATGCTTTTCCAGTTCGTTAAGGATTTCATTACTTCGTTGCTCCGCTTGCTTCATTTTGGCTAACACTTTTTGATTGAGGTCGTCCACCTGTTTTCGATACGCCTCAAGCTGGATTTGGCTGTTTTCGAGCTGATTGGCTAAATTGCGGTTATCCGCTTGAATAAGCTGGTTTTGCGTGGTGCGTGCCTGCAAGTCCGCTTTCAGGCTTTCGTTTTGGCGAAACTGCACAAAATTGGCTAACACGCCAACTAGCACCAGCACAATCATTAAAGGGCTAAAGTGTTTATTGGTCATTTGGCAGAGTTTGGCAATCATTTAACCTCCAGCCCGAGGCACAGGGCTTTTTCTTTTGCTCGGCGAATTTCTAAGCCTCGCAGTTTCTGACCGCCTGCATAGACCCAACGGCTGAACTGTTCGCACATTTCCGGCTTATAGCCTTTGTTAGCAAGTCTGAATAGGGTTGATTTTTTCATCGTGCCACAGCCAACATTAAAAGTGATGGAAGTCATCGCCTCAAACGCTCCTTGTGGCATACTTCTGCCGTTGCCGTACAGGTTTACGCATTTTTCAGCAACTTGAATATCGTTCTTCCAACGCTCGGCAATCTCTTTATCGGTGTATTTGTGATTAACATCAATTTTCTGACCGCCTGCCTCGGTTGAGCCAATCCCTACTGTTAACACATCAGACGGGCATTTGTATGGGTCACGTCTGCAACCCTCTATATTGCCGATAATGGCTAAGCCTGTTTCGCTGGTGCGGATTTCCGAGCCGTAATATTGTGTTAGCGTGCCGATAATAGCTGCAACGGAGCAGACAAATACGCCAATTTTTACACTTTTACTCATTCGATTTTCCTCTGCTTTGTTGTAGTCTTAACTCAAATTCACGCTCTTTGAGCCTATGTTCTTTCGCTTTATAAGACCAATTCAGAAATAAGGTTAAGAGTGTGACTAAAATACTCACAATCACGCCCCAGTCTGAGAGCGTTAAACTGTTAAAGAAATTAAAAATTGCAACTAAAATTGTGGCTTGTTCCGTTTTCTGCATATCCATTCCGTGTTTAATTCCTGTTTAATCCCAAAGTTGCACGCTGGATTTCGCCACCGTTGCAAAACGGCTCTCAATATCCGGCATTGTAACTACAGTGCCAATCGGCAAACGTGGCAAATGAGCCAGTTCGGGGTTATATTCTAAGGCTTGCTCGACTAAGCCTGCCGTTTGCCCGTAGTGCCGAAAGATCAGCTCATCTAAGGTGTCGTCTTGGCGTGCAATCAAGGTGTTCATATTAATTCACTAATCATTCGGTTTTCGCCCAAAATATCCCGCACGGCAAAGTGGTAATCCCTCTTTAAATCACCAGCGGTACTTTCTAGCTCTTCGGCTTTGTCGTGGCCGTCTTTGGTGCTGTCATAACTGCGGTAGCGTTCGTAAAGATTTGCAACTGCAAGGCAATAGACCGCTCGTTTATATTTATAAACCAACACACTTTCGCCGTTGATTTGCTCATCATCACAGGCTTGCAAGTTGGCTTTTTGTGCTTGCTCTGCATTTAGGCGATAGGCTTTTAAGTCTGCATTGACTGTTGCCATTGCCTCAATCACCGCTTGTTTTAGCCGCTCATTAATGACCGTGCCGTCAATCCGCATTGCATTTCGCACCTCCAATAGCTCGATATTCGGAAAAAAGCCGTTGTTAGTGATGGTTTCATCAGATTCTGCGGTTGGCTTGATCGCATTTTTGCTGGATTCATAGCCATTCACTTTCGGGATACTAATAACGTGATTGCGTTGTTCCATAAGGTTTCCGTAAGGTAAGGGGTGGGGATTTTAAAAGGGTGCAAAAGGAATAAATCACCCTTTAAAATCCGCCCCTTGGCTGGCGTGGATACGCTCTATTTCGGCTTTCGCCTACTCATTCGTTTCTTCTGCTTGTTTGGCAAGTTGCTTTTCTAACTTGTCCCGCAAGCCTTTTGCTCCGCATTGAGGGTCGAGAGCGATTGCTCGTTGATAGTGTTCAAGGGCAGTTTGTGGTTCTGCCTCTTGGATTAGCTCGCCTAGCTCACGCAATAATTTGGCTCGCACTGGGTCGGGCATATCAAATTCGGCGGTGAGGTCGTTTGCCTGTTTCAGCACGGCTGCCTCAAACGGCTGTTTTTGGTCTCGGGCTTTCTTTGCCGCCTCTGCAAGCTCTTCAACCAAGGCGGTTGCCGGTGTACGTTCAAACTGCTCGGGCATTGCCAAATCGTGCATTAACACATATTGAGCAATGGCAAGGGCGGTTGGGTAATCGCCAATATCAATCGCCCAAATCAACATTGTGCTAATCACAGTATCTTGCACGCCTGAGCCTTTGGCGAGAGTGCCTTCAATCCAAGGGCGGTATTGCTCAAAGTTATTACGCTTAAACTCAATCTTTCGCTCAATCGACTGGATTTGCTTTAATTGGCGTTGATGGGCTTTAAGTTGGGCTAGGACTAAGTCATAGCCTTGTAAGCCTTCAAGGTTTTCTCGGTTTAGGGTTGCAGACTCACTTTCTGCGGTTTTCCGCAAAAAATGAGCCCGAGCTGGACTCATTCGCATAGAGCCACCTTACTCTTTATCTTTGAGGGTGATGTTTTCGATTAATGCCGCACAGCCGTAATCTTCTACGATGTAGTCGATATTTTCTGATTCGTAGGTTTCAATACGGTCTTTTTTCGGCACGTTTTCAATGTGCTTGCGGGTTGTCCCCTCTTGCACATAGATGGCTAAATTTTCCAGCTTAGTGATTAAAATCGCATTCGCTGGGAAGAACGGCACACGCACCGCTTTTAAGCCACCGATACGTTTTTGCGAAATCACAATATCTGCGGCAAGCTGTTCGGTTGGGGCGTTGTCTTTGTTCACAATCGGGAAGTATTTATCCGCAAGCAATTTGCGACCGACAATCACGACTAAATCGGTGTCGTCACGATGCCATTCGTCAATCAGCTCTTCGGTAGCGTCCATTACTGCCGCATCAAGGTTGGCATATTCTTGACCTTTGCCGACCAACACCTGATTTCCGGTGCTTTCACCGTTCATCACACGTTCTGCCGCATCTTCACGGATTTTTTGTAACCAGCCTTTTGCAACATCTTGCAATAACGGATTGCTGTTGCGATCACTGGTTGCTGCACGGCTTGTGCCGTTAAAGCCGATCATAATCAAATCACGCTTACGCTGTTTTACCCCAACGGCTGCAACACGTTTTTGAAAATCTGGGAATTTTGCCCACATATCCAACTGCGAGTAAGTGATATGGGTGTCAAAATTGACTTGCTGGCAGTGGTAGGTCTGCTTAGTCAATTTCGCAATCGCAGTAGTTTTGCGTTCGCCCTCACCGCTGGTATCGGTGGTGCTGGCAATGGTATGAGAAGAATCTAAGCCGATAGTTTCGCCTTGCTGTTCCTCTGGGAAATAGAAAGTGATTGATTTCAGGAAATCAGAACTTTCACGCACTTTTTCAAAGAGTTTCTGCTGTACGCTCGGCGTAACCGCAAATTTATCGCCATCTTTTAACACGTTGAATGGCAAATTGTTCAATTCCGCTTGGCGTGCAAGGTAATCATTGTATTTTTCAAGGGTCAATGCTTTCATTTTCTCTCCTCAAATTAGAAATCGGTTTGTTGTTCGCTGCCTACCTTGCTACCTGTAGCTTTCGGGCGTGGCGTGTAATGTTGGTTGTCTTGCTTTTCCAATTCTGCAAATTTTTGAGCAAATTCCACCGCTTGTTTTTTCATTTTAGAAAAGTCACCTTTCACCGTTTCAAACTCCGTTTGCAAGCGGTTATTTTCGGTCTGCAAATTGCTAAACTGCTCGGCTAACAGCTCCATCGCCCTTTCGTGCTCGGTAAATTTACCGTCATTGTCGGTTTTGGCTTTGGTAAACATTGCCTTAAATGACTCTAACCACGATGGGAATTTTTCAGGCTCGGTAGTAAACTTTAAATTTGCCTCTACCGCTTCACTCACTAGGTTTTCTGGCTTCTGCTTGCGGTCTGCCAGTGGGTTGTGGGTTGCACCAGCACAAAAGGTAAGGTATTCCGTGCCAAGGCTTGCCGGTGTATCAGTCACCGCTAATCCGACTAAATACGCCTCGCCGGTGTCAGAAAAATCAAGATCGATTTCAACCGAGGTGTAAACCTTTTGCTTGTCTTTGACTAACTTCACTAAGGCTTCGGTTGGGGCGATTTCTGCCAGTAACTGTAATTTGCCGTCTTCACGTTCTTCTGTTTTAACCGCTAACACATCGCCATAGCTGTAAGAATGCGGGTCATCTTTCTCAAACCAACGCCAGCGGAAATGCTCAAGGTTAATACGAGCGCCATAGTTATTTTTTGGGTCGTAGTTTTTGGCAATTTGCGTGAGCCATTCACGATTAATTTTGCGACCGTCTGTAGTTGCTCCTTCAGTCGCTACCACAAACCATTTTGATTTTGTTGTCATCTGTTTTTCCTTGCTCTAAAGGGGAGGGATAAAAATCGGATTTATGATCTTGTTTTGTGCCGGAGGTTTCAATGTGTGGTGCGTGTTAAATCGGGTTTCACAGCCTTAAGCAAATGCTTAAACAAGGTGGATTTTTGATAATCGCACCTATGAAAAATGAAGATAGCATCACCGAATATGAGGTTTTAGCCTCTAACCCAATTCACGATAAAAGACAGGCTCAATCAAAGTATTGGGCTGGCTACACCGTGACCGAAATTTCTCGTCAGCTAAATATTCCCATCTCTACGATTGCCAGCTGGAAAAGTCGGGAGAAGTGGGACGAAATCAGCCCGGTTGGACGTGTGGAAGCCACACTGGAATCACGGCTGAATTTGCTGATTATGAAAGAGAGCAAAAACAATAACGACTACAAAGAAATGGATGCTTTACGTCGGTTGTTGGAAAGTACAGCACGAATCAAAAAATATTCTAACGGCGGAGGTAATGAATCCGACCTCAACCCAAATATTAAAAACCGTAATAAAGGCGACCGCAAAAAGCCTGAACAAAACGCTATTTCTGAAGAGCAAGCGGAATTACTGATTAATGGCTTTTTAGGTGGAATGTTCAACTATCAAAAAGTGTGGCA
The DNA here is from genome assembly GCF_041807705.1 of Mannheimia kashgarensis. Taxonomy (NCBI): domain Bacteria; kingdom Pseudomonadati; phylum Pseudomonadota; class Gammaproteobacteria; order Pasteurellales; family Pasteurellaceae; genus Mannheimia; species Mannheimia kashgarensis. The sequence continues at coordinate 3,727 of NZ_JBGTYY010000002.1, read as the reverse complement.
CAAAGCCGGCAAGGAACATCGTGTTCGTAATATTCTGAAAAGTCGCCAGATTGGAGCGACTTATTATTTTGCACACGAAGCCTTAGTGGATGCGTTGGTAACAGGGCGAAATCAAATCTTTATTTCCGCCTCGAAAAAACAGGCATTGCAGTTCCGTGCCTATATTGTTGATTATGCAAAACGTGTCGCCGATGTGGATTTAAAAGGCGAAACCATTACCCTGCCGAACGGGGCTCAACTAATTTTCTTGGGGACGAACTCGAAAACGGCTCAGTCTTACCACGGCAATCTCTATTTTGATGAAATCTTTTGGGTAAACCGCTTTGAGGAAATCCGCAAAGTGGCTGCGGGTATGGCGAGCCAAAAGAAGTATCGGATTACTTATTTTTCTACCCCTTCATCAATTACTCATTCCGCCTATCTGCTTTGGTCGGGCAAGCTGTTTAACCGCAAACGTCCGAAAGCGGAACAGGTGGAAATTGATATTTCTCACGCTAATTTGAAAAACGGCAAAAAATGCGGAGACGGGCAATGGCGACAAATTGTAAATATCTACGATGCCGAGGCAGGTGGCTGTAACCTGTTTGATATTGAGCAATTAAAACTTGAGAACTCACCCGATGAGTTTGAGCAGCTCTTTATGTGTGAGTTTATTGATGATAACCAATCTGTTTTCAAGATTTCTATGATGCAACGTTGCCAAGTAGATACAATGGAAATTTGGAAAGATTATATTTTCACAGAAGGTTATATGCGACCTTTTGGCAATAAAGAGGTATGGGTGGGATACGATCCATCTTATACCGGCGACCGCTCGGCATTGGTAGTGATTGCTCCGCCTAAAGTCGATGGTGGCAAGTTTCGTTTGTTGGAATATCGCACTTTTAAAGGGGCTGATTTTGCCGAACAAGCGGCAGAAATTATTGCTATTTGTGCAAAATATAACGTGACCAGACTGGCGATTGATACTACTGGGCTTGGCGTTGGCGTTTATGAAATTGTGAAAAAAGAACGCCCAGATGCTATTGCTCTAACTTATAACGTAGAGTTGAAGTCAAAAATGGTGCTGAAAGGCTTGGATATTATCAGTAAAGGACGTTTTGAATACGATGATTTACACGGTGTTGAAGTCGCCTCAAGTTTTATGGCTATCAAAAAACAACTTACCAATAGTGGACGACAAGTAACTTACGTCGCAGACCGTTCGGAAGAGGCAAGCCACGCCGACCTTGCTTGGGCGTGTCTGCAAGTATTTATTAATGAGCCGTTTGATGGGAAACTGGAAGAAACGACAGGCACAGTAGATTTTTTAGATGATTAGGACAAAAAATGAAAAAACAATTGCGCAAAAATTTAACCCAAAATGACCGCTTACAACCGCAAGCACAAACCGAAATTTTCAGTTTTGGTGACCCAATCCCTATGTTAGACCGTGCGGATATTCTCAATTATTTGGAGTGTTCGGCGATGTATGAGAAATGGTATAACCCACCGATGAGCTTTGATGGCTTGGCGAAATCGTTAAGGTCATCAACACACCACGAAAGTGCGATCATCACCAAAGCAAATATTTTGCTTTCCACTTGCGAGGTTGATAGCCGTTATTTATCACGCCGTGATTTGTCATCGTTTGTTAAAGATTATTTAGTATTTGGCAACGCCTATTTTGAGGTGGTGCGAAATCGCCTTGGGCAGGTACAGCGAATCGAATCACCTTTGGCAAAATATGTGCGAAAGGGTGTAGAGGCTGGTCAATTTTACTATGTGCCACAACGATTCGATCACCAAGAACACGAATTTGCCAAAGGCTCAATCTATCACTTGCTTGAGCCTGATATTAATCAAGATATTTACGGCTTGCCACAATATCTTTCGGCGTTGCAATCCGCTTGGTTAAATGAGAGTGCTACTCTGTTTCGCCGTAAGTATTTTTTAAATGGAGCTCACGCCGGCTTTGTGTTTTATATGACTGATGCTGCTCAAAAACAAGAAGATATTGATAATATTCGCCAGCAGCTCAAGCAGTCAAAAGGGGTGGGGAATTTTAAAAACTTGTTCGTCCACGCACCAAACGGCAAGAAAGATGGGATACAGATTATTCCGATTGCTGATGTATCAGCCAAAGATGAGTTTTTTAATATCAAGAACGTGAGCCGAGATGATGTGTTAGCTGCTCACCGTGTCCCACCTCAACTGATGGGGATTATCCCAAATAACACCGGCGGTTTTGGCAACGTGGCTGATGCGGCAGAGGTGTTTTTTATCACCGAGATCGAGCCGTTGCAAGAGCGATTGAAAGAGTTTAATCACTGGTTAGGTCAAGAAGTCATCAAATTTAAGCCGTCAAAGTTATTACAGCGGACACAATAAAACAGATCCTTACAAGCTCAAATATAGCCCCTAGATTGGGGCTTTTTTTAATTTATAAAGCAAAAATTGCCTGATTAGGTTATATATCTCGGCAATTTATTATATCAAAAGAGCAAATAAAAGACACTTAAAAAATAATTTTTCCTTTATTTTTCAATGCTTTCTCCACCTCCCAGCCCGTGCGGTCTATCCCTCGCCTCGCCCGCACACTTAATTTGTCGATTTATACGCAAATGCAAAAAGGCGATCCTTACAAGCCCCATATAACCGCAAAGCGATCTTAAAAACTCGATCTTTTTACGCAAATTAATGCAAGATTACTCATTTTTTTATACGACAAGTTAGATTTTTATAACTTTCGGAAATTGCACCCATACTGCACAACAGCCAACTTAATTATTTGTTTTTATTAAACTTATGCCACACGCCCAGAGCACCATTCAACTAAATTTAGCTCAACGAAGCTAAACTAAAAAACCTTAGAAAGCCTGTAAAATCAACATTTACAGGCTTTTTTGTTATCTTAGCTAAACGCAACTAAACGCTTCTAATCGAAAATTATTGCAACCAAAATTGTAACCACGATTTATAATGGTTACATCGAGTCTCTTTTTATGGTTACAAAATTATGGCTAAAGTTATCAAACCACTAACCCCTACCCAAATAAAAAACGCAAAGCCGAAAGATAAAGAATATTCCTTATCAGATGGCGATAACCTATTTTTATTGATTTTGCCTAGCGGCTCTAAAAGTTGGCGGTTTAATTATGTACGCCCCATTACAAAGAAAAGGACTAAAATTTCACTTGGTTTATTCCCTGATATTTCACTTGCGGAAGCTCGTGCTATTCGTGATGAATACCGTGCTTTATTAGCAAAAGGGATAGATCCACAGAAAGAGCAAGAGAGAATTCAACAAGAAGCCGAAAATCGAGTAAACGACACCTTCCGCAATGTTGCCGAAAGCTATTTCAATGGCATTTACAAAGAGAAAGCGAAAAATCCGCTTACCCGTGAAAAGAATTGGATAAGGCTAGAAAATCATATATTCCCCTATATTGGCGATAAACACGTTGAAGAAATCAAAGTAAAAGCCCTTGTTGATATTTATGCCAAAGTAGCAGATAGAAGCAACACATTAAAAAACTTCATCAGCTTGTACCTGCTGTAATGGATCACGCCATTACGCAAGGCATTATAGAAAGCCATAACTGCCGATTAGCCATTAAAAACTTTGGGGCTGTAGTAGATTAGCATCACTGCTATACTACAAAAATGAAGATAACCCATTGTAAATTAAAGAAATCTTTGCAGAAAAAGCTTCTTGAATTTTTTGTTGCTGAAGTGACCGCTAGAA